>NZ_CAJHAV010000003.1:0-279637 GCF_904846475.1 Psychrobacter sp. LFX-11D | reverse complement strand
TAAGTTTAAATATGAGAACACCTGCTGAGGTACATGACGGTTATTCATGTCCTGCTTAATACAAAAAAGCCAGATACTCAGGGTATCTGGCTTAGCAAAAACTATCAATCTATTTTAGGACGAGACAAACATAATACTTAAATAAGTATGAGTTATTTATTAATCATCCCATTCTGGCGAATAATCTGGATGCTTAATTTTACGCCCGTCGCTACGCGCTAAGCTGCCGATTTTCTCAAGTTCATCCGCACTCAACTCTACTTTGATGGCATCTAAGTTGCCTTGTAAGTGCTCAGGATTAGACGTTTTTGGAATCGCAATATGGTGCTTATCGGATAGAATCCAAGCCAGCGACACTTGTGCGGCGGTGATACCGTGTTTATCAGCGATGTCTTTAATGATTTTATTATCAAAAACATCTCCGCGGGCAAGCGGCGAATACGCTTCCAATAAAATATGGTGATTGTTTAAAAAGGTCTGCAACGTTTTTTGCTTAATAAAGGGGTGAAATTCAACCTGATTGACCGCAATCGGCACGTCAGCATATCTCTTGGCTTCAATGATGTTAGCAATATTAAAATTAGATACACCGATATTGCGAGTCAGCCCTTGTTTTTGTAGCTCACAAAGCGCGGGGATGGTCTCAGATAAGGGCACACGATCATCAGGCCAATGTAGCAGCAGTAAATCAACGTAATCGGTATCTAGATTTTCCAATGAGCGCTTAGCAGCGGCAACGAGTTTTTCTGGCTCAAACTTCATGTCATCAGGGAATATTTTGGTCGTTAAAAAGAACTTATCGCGAGCGACACCTGATTGCTTAATACCTTTACCAACCTCGACTTCATTGCCATATGCTTGGGCCGTATCAATGTGTTCATAGCCCATTTTTAGACCTTGGCTGACGACATCGATACAGTCTTGACCGGTTGATTGCCAAGTACCCAGTCCGAGTACCGGAATGTTTGCTTGTCCAGCGGTGCGAATATTATAAGTTTTAGCACGCATATTATTGTCCTTATCTTTTTTGTGATCTACTAATAGCTTTTATAGTTATTAATAAAGTATTTGATCAGAAATATAATGTTCTCAATCTCTAATAAGCTTAACCACTATAGAAAGAAATTGCGGTAAGTGAAAGGGCAGGTGACGCTTTCCTACAAACGACAAACAGGCTGTAACGTCATTTAAATTATTTTTTGTTTATCATTACTAAAATACAGATCAAAAAAAGCCCATTATTTATCAATAATGGGCTTTTTGTTATTACTTAAAACGGAATCATTTGAATAGATGAGTCGTATTAAATCTATTAACTATTCATGACTGTTTTCACTATTTAGCAGCTTCTACAGGTGCGGTACTTGTAGTGTCAGCACCCCAAATCTTTGGATATTTATAGCCAGGGAAGCTGTCGTGAGCATATTTTTTAAAGGCATCTGAGTTATAAGCGTTAGTAACGTCTTTTACCCATTTCTTGTCTTTATCCGCAGTTTTGATAGCAGACCAGTTTACATAAGCAAAGCTTGGCTCTTGGAATAGCGCCTCAGTCAGCTTGATACCTGAATCGGTCGCGTAGTTACCGTTAATAATGGCAAAGTCTACTTCGTCACGCGCACGAGGCAACTGCGCCGCTTCTAGCTCAACGATTTTTATGTCGTATTTGCTATTATCAGCGATATCAGTTTTTGAGGCAGTCAATGGATCGATATTGTCTTTTAGCGTAATCCAGCCAAGCTCATTCATCATGACTAATGCGCGAGCAAAGTTACTCGGGTCATTAGGCGCAGAAACGCTCATACCTTTATAAACGTCTTCGATTTTGGTTTTTTTACCAGCGTAAATACCTAATGGGGCAGTAGGAACTTGGAATACTTCTGCCAAATCAAGGTTATTTTCTTTTTTGAAGGTATCTAGATAAGGCTTATGTTGAAAGATGTTGATGTCTAAATCGCCATCTGCTAACGCAACGTTTGGACGGACATAATCAGTAAAGGTTACCAGTTCAACTTCATAGCCTTGTGCTTCTAATGAACCTTTTACTTGGTTACGAACCATATCTGCAAAGTCACCTTCGGTCGTACCGATGACGATTTTGCTATGTTCAGGATCAATATCACTGGTAGCAGTGGTTTCTGTATTGGTAGTTTCGGTTGCGCCTTCAGTAACTGGCTCTTTGGTGGCTTCTGGTGCTGATGAATTATTGCAACCGACCAACACTAGGCCTGATACGCCAACAGCAGCAAATGCAGTCGCTACTTGACGGCTGATATCTGTTAATTTCATGGAACTTCCTTAATAAGGGTAGGAGTCAAAGGATAAAATACTGAGATTAAAAATAGAATTAAAAAACCACATTAAAAAAGCAACATTATGAATAGTAATGCTGCTAAGTTAACGAGTGTTAAGATAGTATCAAAATTAAAGGGAATCAGTTACAAAGTCAAGCATTTGCTTAGGATGAATCAGCATTAGACCCTGTAAACTATTCATATCAAGTATCACTCAGTCATTAATATCTAATTTTAATGAGCCAAGTGATTACAGGTTTTTAACGTTTATCTAATCGAGTCGCAACCCAATTTCCTAAGGCTTGAATACCGATGACCATGATTGACAGCATAATGACGATGAATACCATCACCTCAGTCTGATAACGGTAGTAACCATATCGAATTGCCAAATCACCCAAACCGCCGCCGCCAATCATACCAGCCGCTGCTGAAAAAGAGAGCAAGCTAATACAAAGGATGGTCACAGACAAGACCAAGCCAGAGCGTGCTTCATTAAGCAGTACTTTGATGATGGTAAAGGGACGGGCGCCCATCGATTCAGTTGCTTCAATAATACCGCGCGGCACTTCACGTAAGTTTTGCTCAACCAAGCGCGCAAAGTAAAATGAGCCAGCAATCGCAAGCACCAATGATGCGGCGATAGGACCAATACCAGTGCCGACGATAGCTTTGGTAAAGGGACTCATGGCAATCATCAAAATGACGAATGGAAAAGCACGCATAAAGTTTGTGATGCCACCAAGTACAGCATAGAGCGTTTTATTTTGTAAAAACTGCCGATCACTAGATAAAAATAAGAAGACGCCAAACAGACCACCGATAAGAATGGCAACTGTCGTTGAGATACCAAGCATAATAAAAGTATCTAAAAATGCCTGCCAAATCTCTTTACGCAGGGCGAGTAGCTTGTCTATCGAGGCGGATAATTCTGCACCGGTTATCATGTTTATTTCTCCTGCCTCATTAGTCTTCGTGGACTAAGCCTTTGCCAATTGGGGTGGTGGCCTGAATGAGACCATCGCGGATGTCTGCTACTTCGAGCAATTGTCCTTGATGTAACAAGGCTGCACGGTCACATAGTCTACGAATGACGCTCATCTCATGAGTTACAATGACGATAGTGACGCCAAGCTGCTCATTGATATCACGCAAGCAAGTCAACAAACTGCGCGTAGTGGCAGGGTCGAGCGCACTGGTTGGCTCATCAGCAAGGAGTACTTTTGGGCTTGGCGCAATCGCACGGGCGATACCAACACGCTGTTTTTGTCCGCCTGACAACTGCGCAGGATAGTGACTAGCGCGGTCGGTTAAATCAACAATTTCTAGACAATCCATGACACGCTTATGAATATCAGCGCGAGGGTAGCCTGCAACCGTTAAGTTAAAAGCAACATTGTCAAAGACGGTGCGATTAGACATCAGATTAAATTGCTGAAAAATCATACCGATATTGTGACGGGCGATACGCAAGTCACTGGCAGATAAAGAAGTCAGGTCTGTACCATCGATAATCACTTGACCAGAATCAGGACGTTCAAGCAAATTAATCAGGCGTAAAAGTGTTGATTTACCCGCACCTGAATAGCCCATCAAGCCAAAAATCTCACCTTGCTGGACGGTTAGTGACGTCGGCTCGACAGCAGTAAACCAATGCGGCTTGCCGTTTTTATCTTTTATAGACCGGTCACTCAAAAAACTCTTGGTCACATCGTTTAAGACAATCATGTCACTCATGGAAGGCTCAAAATTCAATAAATGTTTTAGTGGTTATGAAGTGGTCGTCGTCTCTCTGACTGCTGAGCAGTTGAGTTAAAACCACATTCGATAACCCCATAATAAGGGGCGCTAATATAGCATATTATGCAAGGTTTTTGATACAGGCATCGATGATTGACTTTGAACTTAGCTTAGTCAATATCAAGATATATAGAATGAAATAGGTAGGATGTCATTATGGTATGTTTTTCTGACTTATTGATCGCTATGCACGCTAAAGGCTTGCATTTCTTCTTCTATAGCACTTCTGAGAGTTTGTTTATGATATGAATGAATAAAATCAGTCACGATTGTCATGATGATGGTAATGCGGATCGAGTTTAACAGGCAATACCACCAAAAATCGCGTGTGACCATTGATAGTGTCAGTAGTGATTCTTCCTTGATGGGCGGTGACAATTTGTGATACTAAGGACAACCCAAGACCTGAGCCTTTATTTTTTTGCTGCAAACGCACAAAGGGGCTAAAAACTTCTTCACGTTTATTTTCAGGGATGCCATCACCCTCATCAATCACTGCCAATACCACATACTTCGGAAGCGGACGTGTTGGCTCTGGTTTAGATTTTTTGAGATGTTTGCTAAATAGGCTTTCTTTACGGGTGGTATTTGACGTTTCAGGACTTTCTTTATCAATTGCTTTATCACTTTCTTTTATAGCCACATCACTATTTTTATTCACTTTATTGGTATCTTCTTTATTGCTATTGATAGCATTTTTACCAGAGATGTCATCAATAGCATGGTCAGGATCTTCAGAAGACCGTTGCTTCTCAGGCACGGCACGCCACATCACTTTCTTTAGCTTATCGGTCAAATCTGATGTAAAACTATGATAATTATCAAACAATGAAGAATTACCAACCTTTTCAAGTGTCTCGCTCGTATTAGTAGGCTCTACTTGCTCTAAATTGGCGCTATCACTCTCTTGATTCACAATATTATCAGATTCATTGTCAGTACTAATATGAGCATCATTCACCAAATTTTCACCATTCTGATAAATAGGCGGTGCTGGTAATATAACTACAGACTCACTATTTGCTACTTTTGGCTTTGGAAGCGCTGCGCTACTAGAATTATTCAGCTCTGATACGGTATCTTGTTGATGAGCAAGCGGATTTGTACTATGAGATGACTCATCAGAATAAAAGTCTGAGCTGTTATAGTCTATAAAGCTACTGCACAATACTGTCTGCAATAAAAAATCAGGGATATTTTCAGCTTCTTCAAGGGTTTGCACCCCATACAGCAGCACAGTGACTGGTGGTTTTCCATGCAGCATGGCATTGGTTAATAGATTGCGAATTAAATGGGTGAGCATTGATGATTGACCGTCAATTACAATGTGCTCACCAATTAACGTGGCTTCAGGATAGTGTTGGCGTTCTTGATTCACCAAATCATATAAATCTAAATTTTCAACTTGCTGTAAGGCATGACCAGCATCCAAACGGCTCACTAATAGAATACTTTCAACCAAATCATTGAGACCTGAGAGGTCGCGATTAATGGCTTGAGCGCGCTTATCAAACTTGGCTTTGTTGTCACTTGGCAATGGACCTGTCAGCATGTCCATCATCTCAATCTGTAGGCGAATACGTGTTATGGGCGTACGCAGCTCATGAGAGGCATGTGCAAGTAATAAATTATTGGCATCAATAAGGTGTTCAATCTTTTGTGCTGCTTGATTAAATCCACGTGCCAGTGAGGCGATTTCATCATTGCCGCGTGCATTTACCCGTACCGTAAAGTCACCATCGCCAAGCTGAGCCATCTGTAGACTCATCTGATTAATACGCCAAGTAATGGTCCGGGCAATCCACCAAAGGACGCCTGCCATAATGAGTAGCAATAAGAGCGTGCCAGTAAATAAGTTAAGCGCTGCAGAGAGAACCGGCTTTTTGGGTGGCAAGCGTGACTCATATAATAGCGTATAGCCAGTACTACTATAAACTTGAGCTTGCTTGGTTGGTGACGTTTCTGCAAAAGAGGGGAAAACACGTGAGAATAAAGACGGCGTAGCAGGAAGCTCTAGCGGCAAATCGCTATTATCTGTTTGCATCAGCAGATGACCTTCGCTGTCATATAAACCCATTTTTGCCTGCAATGACTCATCAAAGATATCGAAGCTTTTTTTGACTACGGCTAGCATAAAACGCGATTGTAGGCGATTTTCCTTACTAACTGCGATATTTAGCTCATGCAAAAAAGGATCGATCTGTCCTAAAATTTGCGTGGCCAATACCTCTGAGCGAATGCCCGCATCTTTATCATGTACCAGCTGTGTCAATAATACCATCGCAACAGCAAACAAGATAAGCGCCAGCATGACACTGGCAAATAGCTTGGCAAACACGGAACGAAAACCCAATTGCTGCATTAAATAATCTCTATTATCAAAAACTTATGCCACTTTGTATGGTCAAACATAAAAGGGGTTATCATGCATATGATACCCCTTTTAATGAACTATTTTAAAGCTGTTTGACTGTTTATTTACCAACAGTTTACTACTGACTACACTTGGTCAGTGGCAAACTGATAACCGACGCCGCGCACTGTAATAATACGCTTTGGTTGACGTGGATTGTCTTCAATCAACGCACGAAGACGCGAGATATGTACGTCAATGGCGCGATCAATATTGTCTGAGCTGTCATCATTTGGCATAGCTTGCCACAATTGCTCTCGGTTTAGTACTTTGCCTGAATGAGTGGCAAAATAATGCAGCAATTGAAACTGATGCGTTGTCAAGCGTACAGGTAAATCATCGATAGTCACTTCATGACTGTCAGGGAACACGCTCAAACGACCAAAAGTTAAGCTATCTGACTGACTGTCCGCTTGGTTTGGCTGCTCATGGCGGCGAATAACCGCACGAATACGGGCTAGCAGTTCACGCGGCTCAAACGGTTTGGCAATATAGTCATCAGCGCCCATCTCAAGACCCAATACGCGGTCTGTGGTATCACCTTTTGCCGTCAACATAATGATCGGCACTTTATTGGTCATATTGTTTTTATTGCCACGGATTTTTTGGCAAACTTGCATACCATCCATGTCGGGTAGCATGAGGTCAAGTACTACCAAGTCAATATCACGCTCTTTGGTATCTAATAAATCCAGACCTTCTTGACCAAGACCTGCATGATGCACATCATAATAATTCATGGTCAGATAATCACTGATTAATTCTGCTAAATCTGGATCATCTTCAATTAACAAAATCTGCTTACTCATAATGTTTCCTCTAGTTGTTGTTATAATTTGTCTTAATGCACTTTTACAATTTATAAAAGTGGCGTCTGCCCTTAGTTTTCAATTATCCCAAATGCTCATATGATAAATATGTAAATCAAAAGTAGCTATCCATACAAGAGATACAAGCCATGCTTTAATGCTATGCAATAAAAGTATGTAATCCGTACTATCCATAATACGCTATATTGCCTAAACAGGATGTTATTAAACAAGGCGTGCTTTGTTAATGTTTCTACACAATGTAACTGCATGGCTCTGTGCTTAAGAAACCACCACTTTTTTGCCTTTAGATTCAATGGGTAAGTTCGCCAAACAAATCAAACTGTCACTACTGATACCTGCGATTAAATATTGTTTGGTCAGTGGATCGTACTCAATTACTTCAATAGGCTGGCGGGTTAAGCGCTGGTCTTGTCCTATAATCCAGATATTGGCAGTCAAAGAACGCAGCGGTTTGTAAGGCGGCACCTGTATTTGTGTCAAGTCAACATTATGTAAGGCAATTTTAGGCACAATAGTACCCACTTCTATCTGCCCGTAGTCAACTCTGCCAGTAACTTGCATATCAGGCACTAGCTGATTGCGACTGACTTCATTGTTGATCACATTTACATAAACCAAAAGCTGCATCGGTTGTTTTACCACCTGCACTTTACTGACCTGACCGGTAAATTTATCCACTCTATCTTCGGCAGTAAAGTTGACGGTTTGACCGACAGAAATTTGCGATTCAGCTTCAATCGGCAGCGTTGAGATAAAATGCAATTCCGTTTCGTCACTGAGCTTCAATAACACTGTTTGAGCTTCTATCTTTTGTCCAGCTTGCACCGACAGATTCTCTATGCGTCCTGAAAAGCGGGCACGCAATGTGATTAAATCAGAGGACTGCTTTGCCGTTGTTCTGTCTTTGCTATTACTAGCAGTTGTATTTAATTCTGCTTCTATATTGGTTTCAGTATCATCAAAGCCTATTACTTTGTTTAAAATTTCCTGACGTCGAACTGTGAGTAGTGGCGTGCCTTTTTTCACCCATTGGTTGTCACTGACTAATACTTGCTCTACCGTCAGCGGCTGTGCCGCCATAAGGTTGATTTGCTTGATAGGTTCGATACGACCTTGTAAGCCAAGGCTCGGCTGATAACGGGTAGGTTTGATACTTAAAATATGATCAGGTGTGATGGTGACACTATCGGCACTAATAAGCGGCATATCAACCGCCTCATTATTTTCGCTAGTCAACGCTTCAGTAGGAGATGTTGGCTGGCAGGCGATAAGAAATAGGGCGCTCAATATATAAACGCTCTTTTTTAACGGCGCAGTCTGTAAGCATATAAAACGCATGTAATGCAGCGAGCGCATAAAAAATGTCATACCAATCACCATCATAAACGTCTTTTTATTATATAGGGAATTACAAGTATGGGAAATGGTTCTACCATATTGTATTTAACTGGTTTTTTTAATCGCTAGATGAGACCCTGTAAAATGCCGTTTTTATATAGAGAATAGTCGTTAAGTGGCTAAATTTAGAACATAATTTCACTAATTACTGGATAATGGCTGGTAACTGTGCTAAAACGAACATATCAAAATATATTGATACATTTTTATCACAAAGGTAAATTATTCAGTAAGATGAATGCTGGTTCTATATAATGGCTACGATTGGAAAGACGACATTTAACAACGAAGCTATTCACTTGCAACTTGGTTGATTTTTTCGGTTTTCAATATAGTAGATTTTTGATGAGACTAGATATTCAACTGTTTTTATAGCAAGCAATATTGAATAAGAGATACTCGTTTATTGACAGAGGATTCGATTCCATTATTCATTAAATTTGCCTGCGATAATTAATGGTTGCAGAGTATGAGTAATCATTGAATTTATGGCTATAATAACGCTGTAAGAAATTTAGCATAACGCCCAACATACTAAGATAATTCATTGTGAGTAAACAGTACTACGCGTGAGTAGTACTGTGAACATATCGCATAATGAATAAACAGTCGTTAATAGGACAATAAGAATGGAAAATAATTTTGATGGTTTAAAAGTAATGGTTATTGATGACTCAAAAACCATTCGCCGTACCGCAGAAACCTTGCTGCAAAAAGCGGGCTGTGAAGTTGTCACTGCCATTGATGGATTTGATGCCTTGGCTAAGATTGTCGATCATAATCCAGATATTATTTTTGTGGATATCATGATGCCACGTTTGGACGGTTATCAAACTTGTGCCTTGATTAAAAATAACCCTGACTATGCCAGTAAACCTGTGATTATGTTGTCATCTAAAGATGGTTTATTTGATAAAGCCCGTGGACGTATTGTAGGTTCTGATGAATATCTGACCAAACCGTTTAGTAAGGATGAGCTTTTTGAGGCAATTAATCAGTATCGTTAATCTGTAACATGATCATCAAAAGTGGTCAAGGCTTTTTCATATAACGATAAAATATTGTTGTCATAATCAGTAATATGCATTCAGTTCAGCATGAAATATTACTTCAATCGGTTTGTTTTAACACTATATATCTAACAGATATCATCGAAAATAAAGGAAATAACTATGACTACTGTATTAGTCATTGACGATTCACCATCTGAGATGGCGAAATTTCGCGACATGCTTTCTAAAAATAACTATCAAGTATTGGAAGCGACCAATGGTGAACAAGGCTGCCAGATGGCCATTGCTCATCTACCAGACGTCATTTTGATGGATGTGGTTATGCCTGAAATGAATGGTTTTCAGGCAACTCGTAAAATCACTCGTGACAAGGCAACAGCACATATTCCTATCATCATGATCAGTACCAAAAATCAAGAAACCGATCGTGTATGGGGCAAGCGTCAAGGCGCAAAAGAGTATCTTACCAAGCCTATTGATGAAAGCGGTCTGGTCCAGATCATTCGTAAAGTAATGGAGTAGCTTGTGGCATCGAGAGGATTTATTGAGCTTCTGCGTATAGCAGATATGGCACGTTCGCGTAAAAGCGGACGCCGCGGCGGACAAGAATTTGACTGGCAAGGGGTAGTATTTGAGATTGGCGGTCAACGTTTGGTTGCGCCAATGGGTCAAGTAGCAGAAGTATTATCCATGCCAGAATATACCAGCGTGCCCTTAGTAAAGCCTTGGATGCTTGGTATTGCTAATATTCGTGGGCGTTTACTGCCGTTGACCGATTTGTCTCGATTTTTACAAGTGCCCAGTCGGTTAGCGCAAATGAGTCAGCGTAAAGTCATGGTCATCGACCATGATAATGTGTTTTCAGGGTTACTTGTTGACCAAGTGATCGGTATCGAACAGTTTACTCAAGACCAATATCGTCCAGAAGCCATTGAACCGAATTCGCCATTTGCACCTTATAACCATGGCAAATTTTTCAAAGATGAACAAGATTGGTATGTGTTTATGCCAAGCTTACTGACACAGGATCTACAGTATACCGATGCTGCAATATAACTGTCTTTAATGACCCGTCAAGTTTGATCATTAGGTGTTCATTAAAACGATGGCAGAAGAATCATAGCTGACATGATCCGGTGGTGTGTCAGCATTCATACAGGCTTTGTTCATCACGGTTGTTTTGATAACACTATGATTTCAGAGTCAGTCACAATAAGACTTTGATGATTGTTTGAAAGGAATAAGTGCGATGAGTGATGCTATAAATAACCCTGTAAGCGGTGTAAATAAAGCCGCGACAAATGCAAACAGTCAATGGAAACTACTACTAGGCGGTTGTGCTCTAGTGGCTATGGGTGCTCTATTGGCGCTGATCAATGCCATATCCTCGGTCAGTGAGTATTTAACGGATTTTAATCAGGCTGTCATAATACCAGTAGTTGTCTTTGTGCTCAGTGTACTGGGTATCTTTTTCGCTTTTTATAAGTTGCTACAGCAGCGCGGTGGCTCAGAACGTCTCCTTATTGAAAAAGAGACCTTACGTCGTCGTCAAGAAGCGGAAGCCGAGTCTGAACGTGCGCGCCAAATCCAAGAAGAAAACGAGCGTAACCAGATTGCTATTTTGCGCCTACTTGATGAGTTGGGTGATTTGGCAGACGGTGATTTGACGGTTAATGCAACAGTATCAGAAGATTTCACGGGTGCAATTGCCGATTCTGTTAACTTTGCTATTGACCAACTACGCCAATTGGTACTGGTTATTAACAGTACCGCAGATCGCGTTTCGCAGTCATCAGAGCAAACACAGATGAATGCAGTCGAGCTTGCGGCAGCCTCTGAGCATCAAGCACAAGAAATCGCTGGTGTGTCTGCGGCTATTAATGAGATGACGGTGTCCATTGACCAAGTTTCGAATAACGCTGCAGAATCTGCAACGGTTGCTCAGCGTTCGGTTGCCATCTCTTACAATGGAGCAGAAGTAGTACAGCGCTCTATTGAAGGTATGAACGTTATCCGTGATCAGATTCAAGAAACCTCAAAACGTATTAAACGTCTTGGTGAGTCTTCGCAGGAAATTGGTGATATCGTTGGTTTGATTAATGATATTGCAGACCAAACTAACGTTTTGGCATTAAACGCAGCGATTCAGGCATCGATGGCAGGTGAAGCTGGACGAGGCTTTGCGGTCGTTGCTGATGAGGTTCAGCGTCTTGCTGAGCGTTCAGCCAATGCAACTAAGCAGATTGAGACGTTGGTAAAAACCATTCAAGCAGATACCAGTGAAGCGGTCATGTCGATGGAATCAACGACGTCTGAAGTCGTACGTGGTGCGCGGTTGGCAAAAGATGCGGGTGAAGCACTAGAAGAGGTGCAAACCGTTTCTAATACTTTGGCTGATCTCATTCAGAATATTTCAAATGCTGCTCTGCAACAGGCTGAGTCGGCAGGTCATATCTCTCATACTATGAACATTATTCAAGATATTACCTCTCAAACGTCTTCTGGTACGATGGCGACCGCACGTTCTATTGGTGAGCTAAGCGAAATGGCTGCAGCACTACAAGAATCAGTCACCGGCTTTAAAATATCAAATGATGATGAGCAGTTGAATCATGAAAGCATGGATCATGAATATCTCGATATGGATGAGAGAGTCTCAGCCAGTATGTAATAACTGTCGATAATAGCTATGATTTTTTCTATGGAAATGTTAACCACATTGCTGCTCTAAACAGACATTATAAAATTTGGAGCAGCAACATTAATAGCAGGTCGTATGAATCATCATATTCAAAAAGGCAGTATTCATATAATTGAAGCTACATCAATAGACAGCCTCATGCAAGATAATGTGAAAATGATACGGCATGACGAGTATTTTGATAATAGACAGTGGCAACGCTATATAGAGTGTGAGATTGGTTTTATTTTACCTAATATTCAATGTAATTGGTTGGAAAATGCGGTGATTCACACGGCATTGTTTTATGGATTGACTACCGTCCAGTTGTGGCAGCAGTTGCCGTTTAACAATGAGCTACGCCAGCATTTGCTTGATAAAGTATTGATCCATGAAAGCCGATTTTTCCGTCATCTGCCTTCTATCAATTTCGTCACAGAATGTGCAGAGCAGCATCAGCGCCGCAAGCGGATAGATGCTGATACTAGTGAGATGTTTCACATATGGAGTGTGGGCTGCGCGAGCGGACAAGAGACTTGGTCTCTGGCAATGAGTTTGGCTGCAAAGCAATTGAGCAATTACACGATCTTGGGTACAGATGTCAGTCAACAAGTACTAGCAAAGGCGCGATTGGGTCAATATGACGCTAAACAGCAATCATTAATCCCACCATATTGTCAGCAGTTTGTGCAGCCATTATTACCAGCAATCATGGCTGACGAAGCGAGTATTGGTAACACTTATCTAAATAGAACCACGGCAAGTAGTAGCTATGGCTACTGGCAGGTCACAGCAACGTTAAAATCGCAGGTCCGTTTTGCTTTACACAATATTATGGATGAAAAACCGCCTACCGCGCATCTACAACAGGTGATTGTTTGTCAAAATATGCTGCTATATTTTCGCAAGTTTGATCAGCGTGATATTTTAGCTCGATTATCAAAACAATGCGCCTTGGGTGGTTATATTATATTGGCTCCAGGTGAGGCGCTATTTTGGCGTCCTTCAAATATGCGCCGTATTGCGCACCCACATCTCAATGCGTGGCAAAAAATCAGTACCTAAATTAGCGCCTAAAAGAGTCAGGATGAATCTATGAAAAACCAGCCCAATGACATGGTAACGCTTGAGTGGTTATTGCCACTGTTTACTCAGCAATTAACACAGGTAGCTGATGGCTGGCAATTAGAGACAGCACGTACTAATGACGAGCAAATGGCACAGTACTATCATGAAATTGCTGGTGCCCTGATCATGATTAATTTGCCTGCTCTAGCAAGTTTAGCTAATAAGCTTAGCTTATTAGCAGAAGCCACTGTTTTTGATGGTTTAGATAATGGCAGCTTAGATATAAATTTGGCTGCTGAGAAACTCAGAATAGGGCAGATTGCTCATAAAGTGTTACAGCGTGAGCTGGAACATTATGTGCGCACAGGTAGATATCATAGTGTTTTAATGAATAAAACGCTGACTGATCTAGCGCAAGTCTTATCGCAGTTTGATATAGTCACAGAGCCGCTTGCAGATACGTTATCATTGACGACAGACAGTCATTTGGCTAGCTTATCGGATTATGATGATATTGACATAACCCTACCTGTGAGTAGGGCAGTGTCAGATTTAGATAGTCAACAGCATCGGCAATTGCTATTAGTGTGGCGCCAACAGACGCAAAAATTGCTCGCTGCCAATATGAATGAGCCTGCTATCCTGACTGTGCTACAAAAGGTCAGCCATTATTTATGGCAAACGGCGCAAGAAGCTGATTTGCAGCGCTTGTGGTATATGGCTGAGCTGTGGCTACAGGATCTTGGGCAAAATGAAATACCACTACCTAAGCAGTATGCAGGAATATTAAGTCAGCTGGATCAATTGATAGACAGTCATCAAGATCAGATTGAGCCATCTATAAGCGAGATTCAAAGTCTCATTAGTCATATTTATAGCGAATTAAGTAGCCTTATTCATAACAGTGATAATGCTGAATCTTTATTGAATGGCAGTGTACAGATAGACGCTGAAGTAGGTCTCTTACCTCGTATATTGAGTGAGATTGAGACGATTATTTTTGCACTTGATAAGCCTCATACCTTGCTAAAACCTTTAGCGAAAATAAATAACCAGCTTAAAAGTCGTGGCTGGACATTATTTGCCTCACAAATCGATGCTATTGTGACTAATGTAGAGCGTAGCCTCTTATCAGAGCAGGATTTTACGCAAGAACAATGGCAGATTGAACGTCAGCTACAAGAGTTGTATAGCGCTGTCTATAATACAGAACAAATGATTTCTATCAAAATGGATGATGTAGCTGCATTCACTATTTCTGCTCGCACTGATAATGACTTGCAACCAGCAAACAGTTTAGATGTTGGTTCTGTTAATGTGGATTTACGTGAGTTACGTATTGCGGCTGAAGAAGTTAAGCAAGATTTTCATAACTATATACAACGCCAACAGTTAGAATTATTGCCAGAGCAGGCAAGTTTTGAGAGCATGAGCCAGACTTTTAACAGTATGGGGCTGCCAGCGATTGGTAAAGTAGTCGATAAGATAGCCGATATATTTGCACAGATACGTACTCATAATATTGCCATATTGAGCTGGGACGTTATCGAAGCGTTGGCAGAGAGCTTGAGTGCCATTGAGCTATTATTGGATTATCTTGCGCAACAGTTTGTTGATCAAACACTACTAGAAAAAGCAAATGCTTATATTGATACGGCAGCCAAGCTACTTAATGCATATATCGATGCGCCTGAAGCAGTCAACGATACTTTGCTTACCCAAAAACCAGCCGCCAATGATGTATTGCGCTATGACGACAGCGGTGAGATTGCGCCTAGCACTGAACCGTCTTTTAATGCTGAGACGTTGACTGACTCACTATTAGACAATGAAAAAGCTGTAGGGACAGAGTATAGCGAAGCTTTATTGAAAATGCGCCAACAGCTAAATCCTGATACCTTCGATATCGATGAAGACATTCGAGAAATATTCATTGAAGAAGTTGAAGAAGTGATTGGTGATCTAGAAGACTTTTTACCAATATGGCAGGAAGATGCGCAAGATTTAACACCATTAACGGAACTACGTCGTGGTTTCCACACCTTAAAGGGCTCGGGACGTATGGTTGGTGCTGTTAGCATCAGTGAGATGGCATGGTCTATCGAAAATCTACTCAACCGTTTATTGGATAAAACCTTATCCGTAACGGACGATGTAGTAACGTTGATAACAGAAACCACCAAACGCCTACCCGTTATGCTATTTGACTTTGCAGCACAGCAACCACCAAGCTTTGACCCTGCTATTACTCTTTTGCAAAGTCATAACTTGATGACTCAGCAACCACTAAATGCAGGTTTACCAGTAGCTGCACCTACGTTATTAACAGCTGATATTGAAGAATCGGACTTTGCATTAGATCATTATGTACTTGACCATAATTTACACGCGCAAGCCATAAGCTCAGTCTCTGAGCCAGCTAACACTTTGAATGCATTGTCAGATTTAGAGCTCCCTTTGGTATTGCAGCCATTTATTTTGGAAGCACAGTCGCTAGTGACAGATGCAAACGATGCTGATCCTGATATTAAAGAGATATTTATAGAAGAGGCTAATGAAGTCTTAGATGAAATCATCCCTTTATATGAACATTGGCAGCTTTCACCTACTGATTTGACTGAACTGAAAGACATACGCCGTGGCTTTCACACTCTGAAGGGCTCTGGTCGGATGGTCGGTGCTCATTACAGTGCTGAATTAGCATGGTCTATAGAAAACATGCTAAACCGCATTTTAGATAAGAGCATAACTGCCTCAGCGGATATACAGCAGCTGATTGGTGATGTATTGGCCGTATATCCTGAGTTACTAAGCACTTTCGAGCGTGAAAGCCAAGATTATCCTACTATGATGCCATTGTGGGTGGCCTGCGCTAATGCTTATAGCAAACAATTAGGTGATGAATTCAGTTACTGTGCATTATACAATCAATGGTTACAGCCTGCTAAGCATACGCCAAGTCACATTGATTTAGACAGTCGTATTCAAGATTTGGAGAATGATGAAGCAATTGATCGTACCTTGCAGACGATTTATTCGGTCAATGAAAAAATGGCAGAAGCACCAGTTATTGTGATGCCTCAAAGTGAAGAAGAACAGGCGTTTTTTGACATCTTTATTGAAGAGGCAGAAGAGTTGTTAGAAGGCGTTAATGACTTTGTACGTCATCATAAAAATGAGCCATATGTCGAGGTAAGTGACGAGATTGTGCGCGCATTCCATACTTTGAGAGCAGCTTCTGGCTCTAGTGCATTGACTGCCATTAGCGACGTGAGTGCGACGATAGAGCAAAGCTTAGAGCTTCTACAGCAGCAGGATATACCGATGAATGCAAGCCATTTAACTGCACTGGCCCAATCTGTCACGCTTATTGATGGTTATCTCCATAACTATAAACAACATGCAAACCAGCAAGATATGTCGGCAGAGCATATGCAAAGCGAGCAGGATATCGCCTCGTTACAGGCGATGCTTGAGGAGCAAGATGACGATAGTGAGGCAAGCACTGAGGATAAACCAACGATTAATGACTTGTTAGATGGCAATATTGATGAGTTATTAGATGCCGAGTGGCAATTAGATGAAGCGCTTAACAGTGCTGATATCGAGCAAATCCAAGCCTATATCGCTGAGCAAATTTTACAAATTAAATATTTAACTGACAAAGCACAAGCCTTTCCAAAATTCGTCTCTATTCTTGATGCCTTACAAGATGCTTATTATTATTTGAGCCAGTATCCAAAAGAAGCGTCAGATATTGATATCCAAGAAATCCTACTTGCAGGTCATGCGCAGTTAGTTGGTTTATTTGATGCTTTAGCAGGCAGTACGTCATTAAAAATTGATGAGCAAGTACTAGAGAAGTTAGAGAGTATCAAGCAATACAACATCGTGCAAGCTAGTATCGTGCAAGACAATATCGTGCAAGACAATATCGTGCAAGATAAGAATGAAAGTGATGAAAATATAGCCGATGAAGAACAGGCTACTGTACAAAGTATTGCCGCACCTGAGCTAGAGCTTGAAACTATCGATACGGATATTGAGCTACTAGAAATCTTCTTAGAAGAGGCGCAAGAGCTTGATGATGCGCTGGTCGATAGTTTCAGTAAGTGGCGTGCAGACATCACCCATATTAATACCTTAAAGGTACTCCAACGCCATCTGCATACCATCAAAGGTGGTGCGCGTATGGCAGGTATCCGCAGTATTGGCGACTTGACTCATGAAGCAGAAAGCGTTTATGAGGCGTTTGTAGAATCTAAATGCGAGCCAACCGCGCAGTGGCTTGAGATTATGCAAGTGGTGCAAGATACCTTATCGCTGCAGGTAGCACACATTGTACGTTATCAAAAATCTTTTTTTGCGCCTGAGCTCATGGCTCAATTACAGCAGTTCTTAAAAGCACAAGCATTGCCAGAAACGGTACAGCTTATTATTCCTATGCCAAATACCCATGTGGCAGCTGAGCCTCAAATCTTTGCCAATCAAGATACCCAACATGTAGCAAATGAGGCAGATGCGTTAAGTTTAGATAAAATCATTCAGCAATCGTGGGCGCATGGTTTACCTGATGCCGATATTTTAGAAGTTTTCTTAGAAGAGGCCACAGCGCTCACCAATCGTAATGAATATCTACAGTTATTCTTAAATGATGCTGGTGACATGGTTGCGCTGCAAGCACTACAGCGCGACTTGCATACCTTAAAAGGTGGTGCACGTATGGTTACTGCTACTGGTATTGCTGATTTAGCTCATGAAATGGAATCAGTTTATCAAGACTTTGTTGCTCAGCGCCGCCCTGCAACCACGAAAGTGCTGGAGTTGCTGGCTGCTTGTTATGACTGGCTAGCAGATGCTGTTTTTATCCTATCGCAGCAAGTGAATCCGCCAACACCTAGTTTACTAATTGAGGCATTACAGCAATTTAGTAAAAACCCTAATAGCTTAAAGCAGGTACCAGCAGAAACCCTGCAAGCTCAGCGTGAAACGATTTTAATTGCCAAAGAAAATCAAGAAACAACCTATATTCAAGAAGATATCAGCGCCATGCCGCTGATGGTTAACGATGCGACTGAACAAGAGCAAAATGCCAATAATAATGAGATGATTCGTATCTCAGGCAGTCTGATTGAGCATATGATTAACCTGTCAGGTGAGTCTGCGATTAACCGTGCTCGTATCGACATGGGTATCAGTAGCTTGACCAACAGTATTGAAGAGATGGGTACTACCGTACAGCGTCTAGCGGATCAGTTGCGCCGTATGGAAATTGAGCTTGAGGCGCAGATTTTATCGCAGATTGATGAAGAGCTGGTCAATCATGAAGGTTTTGACCCGCTGGAGATGGATCAATACTCTTCTTTGAATCAGCTGTCAAAATCTTTGTCAGAGTCGGCATCGGATTTGGTCGAAATTAACCATACTTTATTAGAAAAAACGCGTGATAGTGAAAGTCTATTGCTCCAGTTATCTCGGACGCAGACTGAATTACAAGATGGTTTGATGAACTCACGTATGGTTCCTTTTACGCGATTAACACCAAGGCTTGAGCGTATTGTCCGCCAAACGGCTAATGAGCTGAATAAGTCGGTTGAGCTAAAAATTATCAATGCTGATGATGAGATGGATAGAACCATTCTAGAGCGCATCACCTCACCGCTTGAGCACATGTTACGTAACGCAGTCGATCATGGCATCGAAAATGTGGCAGCAAGGCTGGCAGCAGGTAAAGAGCGCAGTGGTCAAATCACGCTAGAAGTACTACGTGAAGGAAGTGAAATTGTCATTTTGCTCAATGACGACGGGCAAGGGATTGATGTAGAAGCAGTACGTGAAAAAGCCATTTCTCAGGGTTTGATCGACGCCAAAGATAGGAATCTTAGCGACCTTGATATCATGCAATATATTTTTAATGCCGGTCTTAGTACCAGCAAACAGGTCACGCAGATATCAGGGCGCGGCGTCGGTATGGACGTTGTTATTAGTGAGATTCGTCAGCTAGGTGGTGCTGTATCCGTGGTATCAGAGCTTGGCAAAGGATCAAGCTTTACCATCCGTGTACCATTAACGGTAGCTGTGTCCGATGCTTTGGTGGTTCGAGCAGCGGATCGTTACTATGCCATACCTTTGGTGCAGATTGAACGCGTTGTACGTATCAATCCAGAAAAAGTTTATGACTATTATCAATCGGGCGAGGCGACTCTCAATTTTGAAGACACTGACTATCGTGTCCGCTATTTAAATGAGATTTTATCTGGTAATAAGCTCAATGAGCTGGTCGTTAATACCAATACCAGCGTACCGCTTATTATCATCAAAAACCGCAGTGGTCAGAATATGGCCCTACAAGTCGATCAAATAGCAGGCTCACGTATTGAAGTAGTGGTAAAACCTTTGGGGCAACAGTTCTCAAATGTATCTGGTATCTCAGCGGCTACCATTATGGGCGATGGCTCAGTGATGCTCATTCTAGACTTGATAGCCTTGATGCGTAACGCGGCTTTAGTCAAAGACGTCACGTATTCTAAAGCTACTGAACAAAGAAATATGGATTCCAATACCACGATTCTGGTCGTTGATGATTCAGTCACAGTCAGAAAAGTAACATCACGATTCTTAGAGCGTCAAGGGTTCAATGTGGTACTTGCCAAAGATGGTATCGATGCGCTTGAGATACTACAAGAGATGACGCCTGACTTAATGCTGCTTGATATTGAAATGCCGCGTATGGACGGTTTTGAAGTTGCTACCCAAGTCAGACATAATGGACGCTTGCAGCATCTGCCTATTATCATGATTACCTCACGAACCGGTGAGAAGCATCGTGAACGTGCCCTTGAGATTGGGGTAAATGACTATATGGGCAAACCTTTCCAAGAAAACCAGCTGCTTGATAAAATCCAAAGTTTATTGGATGAAAAGGTCCGCCTAACTCATCATGGGTAACATACGTGCCTTGGCGTTAAAAGATAAAAGTGAGATTAAAGTGTTGGTGGTGGCAGAAGACCATCAGCAGCGGATGGCGTTCTCTGATACAGTGCGGAGCTGTGGCTTTCATCTGGTGGATTGCGTTACACCATCGCAGTTGAAAGATAAGTTTGATGGTTATGAAAGCGCTATTGATATCTGGTTGATAGACAGTGATTACGATGAGCATCTAGCGACCATGACAGCTGCTTCCAATCCTGTAGCGATGTTGGTCGGGTTTAGTCAA
Organism: Psychrobacter sp. LFX-11D; assembly: GCF_904846475.1. Classification (NCBI taxonomy): domain Bacteria; kingdom Pseudomonadati; phylum Pseudomonadota; class Gammaproteobacteria; order Moraxellales; family Moraxellaceae; genus Psychrobacter; species Psychrobacter sp. LFX-11D. The sequence goes on along the minus strand of NZ_CAJHAV010000003.1, from coordinate 258,925 downwards.
GCGCCTTATCTTAATGAGGCGCAGCATTACGCTAAATGGCAACGTAAATTCAAACGTAAGCTTGCGCAACTGCTGGATTTGCCAACTCTTATCGATAATTCTGTCTATAAGGATGATATTAGTGATTGGCGTTATGTGGTGTTCTTAGGGGCATCTATGGGTGGTCCTAGTGCGGTTAAAGCGTTCTTAGATCACCTATCGCCAACACTGCCGATAAGTATTTTACTAGCGCATCATTTTAATCAAACCATGATTAGTACCTTGCCACGTATATTAAATCGCCATAATGACTGGCACTGCCAGATGATTACTTCCTCGCAGCGCATGCGTACAGGTCAATGTCTGATCGTACCTATCGATCAACAGATTGTCTGTGACTCAACTGGTCGCATTATCTTATTAGATCAGGCTTGGGTAGGGGATTATAAACCTGCTATTGGTCAGATTCTCAAAAACACCAGCGATGTTTATGGTAGCGAACTGATAAACATTATCTTTTCAGGTATGGGCAATGATGGCACGCAGTATTTAGATTTGATACAAGATAATGACAGTCAATTATGGGCACAAGACCCAAGTTTGAGTACTTGTCCCAGTCAGCCACAGGCTATCATTGACTCAGGATATTGTACCTTTATCGGCAGTCCTCAAGCATTGGCAGAAAAGCTGACCAACTATATTGCTAATAAAGCGACAAACGACACTCCACATTCATTTATTGTGAGCGAATTATGAGACAGATGTTAAAACATTCATTTGAGGCAGTAAGCTTACTGACCACCACTAATGGTATGCTCGATGTGACGATCATTCCAGCGCTTGATCAGCCGGATTGGCTTGTTCCTAGTGGTTTGATTTTGAGTATAGATGAGTACAGCGAATATACACAATTTTATGAGTGGCAACAGCAACAAATCGCTGTGTTCCATATGTTGCCGAGCCATCAAACGCCAGATAAGATGGTTATATTGGAAGGAAATACATCAGCGCATCGTATTGCTTTGCAAACTTCAGGTGAGGTGCGTCAACTACAGGCGCGTATCTCTGATGTGAAAGATGTTGAGCTACCTGAGCATTTTATCAAGTCAAATAGCAATATCGATACGGTTCATGAACGTGTACAAGAAGAGGTTGTGCTATCCTATCTTTTTCAGACGATCATGATTGATAATATGCTGTATCTGGTGCCAGATTTGGATAAAATTGCGCATCAATTGGTAGATTTAGACAGCTAGTTTGCTCATTAGATAGTCACTATCTATATCTATATCTATATCTATATCTATATCTATGCCTAAGCGCTTATTAAGCAATCAGTAGCGACAGAGGTAACACAGTAAATTTATGAATACTACTCATTCCAACCCAACAAAATGGTCCTTTGCCAGTCGATTTTTTCACTGGATTAGCGCGATTTTATTGCTGATTACATGGACCATGATTTTTTTATATGACAACCTAGATAGTAATCTCTATATTGGGCTACATAAAGCCTTTGGGGTTAGCCTATTATTTTGGATGATAGCACGAGTCATTAATCGCATCTTTACCAAAGCGCCACCAGCAGTATTGATGCCGAAATGGCAAATGCTGCTTTCCCGATTGTCGCATTTTGTACTTTATGCTCTGTTGATTGCGATGCCAATAGCAGGGTTAATGATGTCTTTGTATGGTGGCCGTCCGGTTGATATATTTGGTATATTTCAGATACCTGTACTAGTAACCCCAGATAGAGGGTTGGCTCGACTCTTTAATGACTGGCATGTAGATATCATTTGGCCAATGATTATCGCCTTTATTGTGCTTCATATCGGGGCGGCTTTGTATCATCAGTTTGTGAAAAAAGACAACCTCATAGCACGTATCAAGTAATAGACTTTTAATGTCGTTACGACATATCAAAAGTGCTGCTTCTAGCACTTTTGTATTAAGAAATGGCATCTATTTCTTAGTTTCCACAGTGTAAAATATACCCGTAAAAAAGCCCTGCGTATCATACACAGGGCTTTTTTTAATGATCAAAATAAATATGGGCTAACTATAAATTTACTTTTTATGCTCAGGTAAATTAATATTCATCTCAAGCACGTCCAAGCTATCTTCAGAACGATGATTGATATTGACATCATCAATCTGTACGCCATTGACATACTTATTGACCACTTCTAATATCTCACGTTTCATTTTTTCGATACGGTCTGCGGTCAAGCGATTGTTTAAGCGATTTTCACTTGCGACAATAACCTTTAAGCGCTCAGTTGCCATATTGGCACTGCCTGCATTGCTGTCGTCAGTACCAAATAAGCTACTCCAAAATCCTTTTTTCTTACTCATTATTAACCCCCAAACCAGCGCTGTAATAGACTCTTTTTCTTCACATCAATATGACGTAATGGACGTTCTTCCCCTAGGAAGCGAGCGACAATATCATCATAACATTGACCAGCAATAGAGTCGGTATAATGAATCACGGGCTCACCGTGGTTAGAAGCTTCCAGCACGGAATGGCTCTCAGGAACCACGCCCAGTAATGGAACTTTTAAGATGTCATTTGAGATGGTTTCAATATCCATCATCTCATTGGCTGCGGCACGCTCTGCATTATAGCGTGTGATAATCAGATGCTCACGTACAGAACCTTGGTTTTCAGCCACTTTTTTGGTCTGGCTTTGCAAGATACCAATGATACGATCTGAGTCACGTACTGATGAGATCTCAGGGTTGGTAACGATGATGGCTTCATCCGCATGATACATGGCGAGCTGCGCGCCGCGCTCGATACCTGCAGGTGAGTCGCAAATAATGTAATCGAATTGCTTAGAAAGCTCTTCCATAATCTCTGCCACACCTTCATCTGTTAACGCATCTTTATCGCGCGTTTGACTGGCAGGTAGAATGTAAAGATTTTCTAATTGCTTATCTTTGACAAGCGCTTGTGATAGGCGTGCATTGCCATTGATTACATCGACAAAGTCATAAACAATTCGATTTTCGCAGCCCATAATCAAGTCTAGATTACGCAAGCCTACATCAAAATCGATAACAACTGTCTTATAGCCACGTAATGCTAAACCGGCGGCAAAAGAAGCACTGGTCGTGGTTTTACCCACACCGCCTTTACCCGAAGTGATTACAACAATCTTCGCCACAATGGCACACTCCTATAAATTGATGAATTGATGAGATATATATTATATAAAGCATTATGCTTTCTGGTCGTCCATACGCTGTATATATACTCTCTGCGAGCGTAAGCCTAGCATAAATCTAGCAGAACTTATAGCAAGTCTCTATTAAAGCATACAAACGGCTAAGATATAAAATTAAGCGATTACCTAACTGATATATAAGGACGTAGGTGTGGTAAATAGTGGCAGAGCTAAAAATTCATCATAGCGCAGTTTTGTTAAATAAACTTACTACAATATGAATTAAAAGGGTTTCTGACATATTTACTTTTTAACCTTAACAATATCTATATAAATGACTAGGGTTTGACGCCTTTATTAATCTGAGATTCATCAATGATCGTAAATACCAAACCTTGACCTTCTAAAAACCGCACTTCGACCGATTTATCAATCACATGCTCAGGCAGATTGTCGCGTAAGCAATAAGTACCGGCGACTGACACCAGAGAGGGGTTAAAAACTTGGCAAAAAATGCGTGCGTCTTTATCGCCCGTAGCACCTGCGACCAAGCGACCTTGAGCACGACCATAAACGTGCAAGTTATTATCAGTAATAGCTTCAGCGCCACTATTGACACTGTTGGTCAAAATCAAATCGCCACCGACATGATTGAGACTTTGTCCTGAGCGCAGCATTTGATCATAGATAAGACTGGTAATATGCTCAGTACTGATAAGGGTTTCTGCTGTTTCTACAGATAAATCAGCTTGCATTTCTGCGCTTGTTTGTAGCGCTTGATGAGCACTCACGTTATCCGTCTTAGACTCACTATTATCAGTAGCAGCCGTTGTAGAAGCAGCAACTTGGCTTAATTGCGTTACTGCTTTTTTACTGGGTAAAATGCGCTCAATACGCTTACCATCTGCTGGAAATATTGCCAAGCGTAGCTCACGTGCTTGCGCGTCAAGTAGCCCCGTCACGACGCCGATAGGCTGTAAACCCCAAGACCATAGCAACTCGACCAGTGCTGATAGATCTTGCTCAACCTCGCTATCAATCAACACAGGAATATGACTGCTCTTATTGCTCAACGTGCTTTGTAATTGAGCAGCAATCGCCACAAAGTCATCGGTACTAAACTGTACCCGTGAAAAGGTCAGCATTTTGCCATAAAAGGCTAAAGCAGGTGTGGCTGACGAAGTGTCGGTATAGTTGTCGGCAATGGTCATAATCTACATCCTCAAAAGGTAATCGTAATGCTATATTCGTGGTGATATTTTTCTTATCAAATCATTATTTTAAAGCTTTAAAGATTCTATAATTTAAGCAAGTCTTGATGCTTCCACTGTTGAACTTTTATTTGCGCTTCAAATTCTGTCAGACCATCATCGATAATACTAGCAATGAGATGGTCTAATGCCGGATTGTCTGTATCGATTTGAGCGATACCACTAGCGATAGCGACCATCAATGCGTCAAGGCGTTCGGCGTCAAGCAGACGCTCGTTGAGCGCATAAACCACATTTTCACCAATATTTTGCCCCACATGTTGTAGCTGTGATTCAATCAAGCTACCCGCAATAGGTATCATACGCAGATAGCGGCGCAATTCTGGCGTATTGGCAAGCCCATCTTGGATCGCATTGCCCACTTCACTAGCGATGATAGCGCCGCCACCTGCTGACTCAGTTAGAGCTTGTAGTTTTGGTGTCATCTCTTTACGCAGTAGTGACAGTATAGCGGCTTCAATCTCATCACGATTGCGCGAGATGGTAGAGTCGATAAACGATTTTTGCCTCTTCGGATCAGTAAGCTCCTGCCGAAAGGTCTGAATGGTCGTTAAAATAACTCGGTCAGACAACTCCTCTAATACTACATCGATATAGAAGTTGATTCTATTGATCCATGGCTGGGGCAATACTTGATAGCCTAGTTGATATAGGCGTCGTCCGATAATAACAACGCGAAATAATCGCAGCGCACGCAATTGCGGAAAACAGCCTAATACCTCGTACCAATGCACAAAAGGAAAAAAGAACCAGCGGTAATAGATTTTTTCTTTGATGGCAATCGCCCAGCGTAATAGCAGCTCTGCAATCAAAAACAAGGTAAAAAAGCCGCCTACGGTACGTAATGAGTCATGGATATTACTTTGATACCAGATTAATTGATTGGAAATTCCAAGCCAGTTTGCCGCGTCACTACTAAAACTACTCATCAAAATAGCATCAGTACTGATAACCAATAAATCAATACTGATGGCGATAATCATCACGATATCATAAGTAAGCTTTAAACGATTTGGTTTAGGACGATTTGGTCTTGAAGGCGGAGTCTCTGGTGACCCTGTTGGTGGCTCCGACCCTGCTAAGGACTGATTGAGCGTGGACGTTGACTCTATGGGCGGGCGAGTAGTGGAAGAGGCGGGCACAGTCAGTCCTTATAAGTAATAAATGGCAGCAGTCATGAGAAGTATTACACCAATCACAACAAAATCAACACAGCGTTCTAACGGTCATTCACATTATCAATGAATAACGCCAAAAAACAACCCATCGACCATTATAATTTGGTATTTTGCCATTTATATTCTTTCAAACAATCCTGTCATTTTAACTGCTCGAATTATCAACCTTAGAATTGGTTTCAAACTCAGCCAACATAGTGGTGATACGCTGATTTTTTTGTTGCCAAACATGCTCTACCCAATCAAACATTTGTGCTTTTATATCCTCATCGTTTTCATAGCCACCTTCTTTAATTCCAGAAAATAAATCATCAGGTATTTCAAGATAGCGCACATCAACGCCTAAGCGCTTGATATTGCCTTTCCACAAATCCCCGTAAGTTGGTACCCCATCAGGATAGACAATGGTCATATCTAAGATACCATCGATGTGTTCACCTAAAGCACTAATCGCCAGCGATAAACCGCCAGCTCTTGGTTTTAGCAGATGGGTATAAGGCGAGTTTTGCTTATCATGCTTTTCTTTGGTAAAGCGTGTACCTTCTAAATAGTTCAGCAAGGTAAAAGGTTTGTCTTTTAATAACGCGCAAGCACGCTTTGCTTCTTCTATATCTTTACCTTTTAAAGCAGGGTTTTTGGCAACCGCTTCTTTAGAGTGACGACGCATCATCGGAAAATCTAAGAAATAAAAAGCCTGACCGACAATCGGGATATAAATCAGCTCAAATTTCGTAAAAAATCGCGTGAGGGGTAAGCGTTTTTCGCTAATGTACTGCACAATACTGGTATCAACCCAAGACTGATGGTTGCTGACGAGCAAATATTTGCCATGCACATGTACATCATCAGGTAGCGTGATACGCCAATCTTTTATTGGTAAGAGGTTTTTTATTAAAGCATTGTTACTACTAATCCAGTGATTGGTAATTTTAATCACTGTTTGATCTGCAATAGGGGCGCCAGTGATAATTTTGCCCATACCCATTAACCACAAGGGAATACTACCACCAAAGCTATTGGCAGCAATGACACCCGTTGCCGTTGCTAGCGAAACCGCTTTGCCCAATTTAGGGGCACGCTGATGGAGTTTTTGCATGGTGGCGTTTAAGCGCATGACCCATTCCTCTCTGTTAATTTTACAAATATATCAATAGTATGTTTTAAGTATTTCTAACACTACATAGCCTCGAAGACTTAGCTTGCAGCTAATAGGACAACATATAATAAGTCTTATTTTTACCCATTTTGACTTTGCTAGACTCTTGATAGTGTAGTCATATTCACTTAGCCTACAGATATTGCTAATATTAATAGTTAACGGCAGCCTTTTATAGATAAGGCTTTAAGTAAAGAGTCTTCTATGTAGAGTGATTTCATATTTAGATTTTCGCACTGGCTGTTAATAAAAGAGCGTTTAAGTGATAAGACCCTTACTTTTATTCTTGTAATGTTGCTGAGTAATTTTAGCAGAAAAAAATAGAGTGTACGGCTGTAAACGTGACTTGCGATAGCAAATTATGCATTTAACAAAATCGTATTTATCAACACTTATGCACTTCTCATACATAGATGTGACAAAATATTACACAGAATTAGAATGAGATTGCCATAATACTTTTAGTGTCGATAAACACCCAAACAATATAGTTAATGGCTAATTTGTCGTTAGCGTCTTTTATAAAAGTACGATTATTTTTTCAACTTAAGAGGACATATTATGCGTAATACATTAATGGTTGCAGCAATCGCTTCAGGTTTGGCTCTTACTGGCTGTGTCACTGATCCTAACACTGGACAACAACGTCTTAACAAGTCTGCTATCGGCGCTCTAGCTGGTGCTGCAGGTGGTGCGACTATCTCAAAAGCGACTGGTGGTGATAAAACTGGTCGTGATGCTGCTATTGGTGCTGCATTAGGTGCTGGCGTTGGTTACTATATGGAGCGTCAAGCTCGTCAGCTTGAGCAACAAATGGCTGGTACTGGCGTAACGGTTAAGCCAAACGCTAACGGTAACATTGATCTGGTTATGCCAGGTAGCATCACTTTCTCGTTTGATGATGCGACTTTGAACAACTCATTTAAGCCAACGCTTGATAAACTAGCATCAACTATGAATGAGTATAATCAAAACACCATCACTATTGCTGGTCATACAGACAGCAAAGGTACTGATGCTTATAACATGAAGTTATCACGTGACCGTGCTTATGCAGTAGCGAACTACTTAAGTGCGCGTGGCGTAGCATCTAACCGTATCAATGTTGTTGCTTATGGTGAGTCACGTCCTGTTGCTGATAACAATAGCGAATTTGGTCGTCAACAGAACCGCCGTGTTGAGCTGACAGTTAACGCACCACAAAGCGTTCGTTAATTTTAAATGATTAGCTAATAATTAATATCGAAAAAAGGTCAGCATAAAGCTGGCCTTTTTTTTGGCTTGAATTTTGTCTTTCATTAAGAAATTATATTTGATAATAGTTATCAATAACATTATAATTCCCATGCATTTATTTTGCGGATAGCTATTTTTTCAGTTTTTAATATCAAACTGATCATTGCTATTATCTATAATCAAGCTGTTTCAATGCCCGATACAGTGCTGGTTTCGCCTATTTTCATTACTAGTATCGATGTGAAAGATTTATCTTATCTCTTCTTTATTTTGTAGCCCATCAAGGACATCTATGAATATCACGACAGTGACAAGCCGTAAAATCTTACCGACTACTTTAGCTGCTGCACTGACAGGGATATTGATGGTATCAGGTTGTAGCAAACAATCTGATGAAAAAGCGACCACAGATGCACCAGTTGAAACCGCAGAGAAGACAGCTAGCAAAACTTCATCAGCTGCTGATAAAGCTCATATGGATCGCTTGCTTATCAGTTATGCGGATATGGCACATGCTGCATACAAAGATTCGTTAGAGATGGCAAAGCTTTTACAGAGCGCCGTCGATGCTTATGTAGAAACCCCAACGCAAGCAAATTTGGATGCTGCAAAAGCCGCTTATAAAGCCGCGCGCCAGCCATACTCACAGACTGAAGTATTTAGATTCGATGAAGGTTTTGTGACTGCCAACGACAATCGTAATATTGGTAGTACGGACAGCTGGGAGGGGCAGGTGAATGCTTGGCCTTTAGATGAAGCATTGATTGACTACGTAAGCGCTGACTATGAAGGCGAGTACAATAGTAAAGACAACATCATTAATAGCGATAGCATTAGCGTTGGTAGCCTCAAGCAAGATACCAGTACCATCACGCCTGAGCTACTCGCAGAGATGAATGAGATTGGCGGTAGTGAATCCAATGTGACCACAGGCTACCATGCTATTGAGTTTATGCTATGGGGTCAAGATACCAATGGCGTCGCTGAAGGTGCTGGCAACCGCCCGTTCAGTGATTATCTAACGACTGATGGTCAATGCACTAGCGGCGAGAATGTCAATCCTGACGCTAGTATCTGTGAGCGCCGCGGACAGTATCTAAAAGCAGCAACTCAACTACTGGTTGATGATTTGACCGCGATGGAAGCGCAGTGGCAACCTGACAGTGAAAACACCTTGCGTAGCGATATGATGGCACGTAGGGATAGCAATAGTTTACGCCAAATTATGTATCAAATGGGCAGCTTAGCACTTGGGGAGCTTGCCTCTCAGCGCATCCAAGTAGCGTTCGTCACTGGCTCTACTGAAGATGAGCATGAGTGTTTTAGTGACTTGACACACTTAAGCTATGCCAATAACGCTCGCGGTATCCAAAATGTCTTTAATGGTAGCTACAAAACAGTCGCGGGCAAAACCGTAGGTGGTTATGGACTGAAAAACTATCTTGTCGATACTGGCAATACCGAAGCTGCTGATAAATTGGCTGCTGATTTTGCAAAAGTAGAAGCGGCCTTTAATGTCATTGTTGAAAAAGGCGAGAAGGAAAATATCAAGATTGATCAAATGATTGCCACTGTAGGACAGGCGAGTAAACATGGTGTTTCTGCTGAAGAGCAAAACAAGCGTCGCGGTTGGATTGAAACCAGTATCACAAGTCTGCAAGAGCTGACAGCTGGAATTGAAAATGCCGCAAAAGCCGTCGGTATTGACAATTTAGATGCAGATGCAGGTTCGCAGTTTTAATTGCTCACTAATCTACTGTCTTAACAGCAAGCATAGCATTGATCGATAATGCCTAATGAGTCGCTAACAGTGAATGAGACTTATTTTCATAAGAAAACAATATAGGTATAATGAACACGTTGTCAATTTTGCTTGGCAACGTGTTTTTTCATAGCGTATTAAAATAGCCAGATAAATCAGCGTGCCGCTGCCACTTATCGACTAGCAATAAAAAATTTTATAGCATGCGATTTTAATGGTTCTATACCAGAACTAAGGTACTCTATGCACATCAAAAAAGGTGTTATCAGCAAACCACGCCCCATACTCCACTCTTCTCTTATATCTCAGTTTAAAACTGCCTCTGTCGGCATGTCTGCGCCATTTACCTTATCACTGGCATTAGTGGGTGTCTTATCACTCAGTGCTTGTCAGCCAGTCAAAGATGCTAATGATAACGCAGCCAACAAAGACCAGCTAAATACGGAAGGCGTTGAATTGCTGGGCTCTGAGCGTATTCAGACGATTGAGGCGCTGGCTGGCGTACCTATGCAGCAGCTTGCAAGCTTTGATCCGCAAGAAATCAAGCAAGGCGGTGATACTGGGATTGCTATTAGCAGTAGTGAGAGCTACTCTAAACCTTCATCGAACATTACCGCATCTCGCAAAGGCTCGTTCTTTATTGGTAATGCGTTTTTCCGTCAGCCGTGGGTAATTGCGCCTGCCAGTACGGATAGCCGTGATGGTCTTGGTGCGTTATTTAACGTCGCTGCCTGCCAGTCATGCCATGTCAAAGACGGTCGTGGTCATGCTCCTATGACTGCTGAGGACGATGCCGATAGTTTCCTGATTCGTTTGGCGATGCCAGCGACCACGGATAAACAGCGTCAGCAGTTAAAAGATTCACTTATTGAGAAAGTTGCTCATCCTATGTATGGTGGTCAATTGCAAGATCGCGGTATTCAAGGCGTGCCAGCAGAAGCAAGAATTGCCGTGCAGTGGACAGATAAAACGGTTACCTTTGCCGATGGACATATCGAAACCTTGCGCGCACCAACCTTTAACTTGACCAATCCAGGGTATGGTGCGTTTGATGATGAGATGATGGTATCGCCACGTGTTGCTTTACCTATGATTGGGCTTGGGCTACTCGAACAAATACCCGATGCGGATATTAAAAAACAAGCGGCTAGCAATCATAAAAACAGCAATGATATTAAGGGTAAATTTAACTGGGTCATGGATCCACAAACGGGTAAAGTTGCCTTAGGTCGCTTTGGCTGGAAAGCAGGGCAAACCAAGCTGATTACTCAAAATCAAAGCGCCTTTAATGAAGACATGGGTTTAACTTCAAATATCCGCCCACATGAATCCTGCACGCCAGCGCAAACCGCTTGTAAGAATGCGATAACGGGCGCAGATGAGCAAGGCAATGGTAAGCCTGCGGTTGAAGTCAATGATGAGGTGGCAAAATTTGTAGAATTTTATACGCGCAATTTGGCAGTACCGCACCGCCGTAATGCAGAGGATAAATTGGTATTAGCAGGTAAAAAACGCTTTTACGATATGGGCTGTCAAAGCTGTCATACGCCAAGATATCAGCTACCAAAAACCGCTGATGATCATCTTGAGCAGCATGGACAAGTGATTTATCCTTATACAGATCTGCTGTTACATGACATGGGTGATGAGCTTGCGGATCGCACTATCGCTGGCAAACTGCCGCCAAAAAATTGGCAAGTTGAGTTTTTAGCCAATTCTTATGAGTGGCGTACGCCGGCTTTATGGGGAATTGGACTTGCCCATACCGTTGATCCGCAAGCGACGTTTTTACATGATGGACGTGCCCGCACGCTGATGGAAGCGGTATTATGGCATGGCGGCGAAGCAAAAAAACAGCAGCAAAAAGTGCTGATGCTTGATAAACAAGGACGTACTGAATTGAGTGCGTTTTTACAGTCATTATAAGCATCTGACTGTGTATTTTTTAATCTTTGAATGACAGATAGATAAGGTTATCCGCCTGACGGCTATATCACTGTGATACTGATACTCGACGATAACGATTGATAATATTACTGAGAAATCTATGAAAATAAATCATGCGCTAGCAATGGCGCTCTCGGCATTAAGTGCGGGTATACTTATTAGCTGCGTCAAACCTGCTGATGACAATAAAGCGGCTGAAGTAGATAGCCAAGTTGCACAAGATAGTGCTGAGCTGAAAACTGGCGAAAATGCTGCGGTTGATGGCAATACAGATAAGAATGTTGAAAAAATAGTCGCTGTCGATATCAGTGCTGAGACTGAAAAAACCTATTTAACCCATGTAGCTAATGAGATTGTCATACCTGCTTATGCTGACGCGGCGAAACAAAGTGATTTGTTGCATGATTTGGCACAAAAACATTGTCAACAAGCGCCAGTCAGCGGTGATGAATTGCAAGCGCTACGTGACCAGTGGCTAGTATTGGCACAAGCATGGGCAAGTGCTGAAATGGTCAACTTCGGTCCTGCTACCGCCAGTATGAGTAATCTTTATATCAATTATTACCCTGACGAGCGCGGCTTGGTACATAGCGGAGTGGCGGATCTTATCGCTGCCAATCCAAAACTGACCGCCGAACAACTTGCTAACGAAAGTGCCGTTGTCCAAGGTGTGCCCGGTTTAGAAGAGGTGCTTTATGCCAATGACAGCTTGGACGCTGGTCAGTGTGCGTATGTTATAAGCGCGAGTAGTGCGCTGAGCACACGCTTAAAAGCTATTGAGAAAAACTGGCAACAAAATGCGACTAAGCTATTAGCAATTGATAAAACTGCTGAAAGCGACCAAGGATTGAACCAATGGATTAATTCCCTACTGTCGTTGGTTGAGACGATGAAATCTAACGCTGTTGATCAGCCATTAGGCTTGAGCGGTAAAGCCAAAGGTCATCTACCTGCTGCGACCGCAGAGCAAAGCCGCGCGATTATCAATGCAAAATTAGCGACTTTAAATAAAGCCATGACCGATCCGGTACTGACTGCTATCTTGGGCAGCAATAGTGAAAATAACGTGGCTGACAATCTATCGACTGCGCTCGCTGATACCACTACGTTATTGGCACAAATGCCAGAAGATTTAGCCACTGCTGATAAAGCCACGCAGCAAGAGCTGTATGATCATCTTACTAGCGTTACGCGCTTAATTAAGCGTCAATTGATTCCGGCACTTGGTCTCCGTGTCGGCTTTAACAGTAACGACGGTGATTAAATAATGGCTATTATCAAAGCGAGTCAAAAGGTCTCAGTGAATAAAAATCATAGGCAGTGGTATGCGCTAAAAGCAAAACCGTTTAGCCATGAGCTGCTGACAACCTCATTATTGACAGCGCTTGGTACGGCAACATTCGTCGGTATTCATCATCGTTATCGTAAGCAACGCCTAGCTGACGCTCGCCTGCAAGATTATGTGAGCGGTATTTATGCTCAATTGAATGCTGTGCAATCAGCTGCTACTGGTTCCAAGTCAATGCTTAGACGTTTGCGCTACGCCTGCAAGCAGGCAGCGTCAACGTGGCAACAAGCGTATCGTCTACCAATGAATGATAACCAGCCTAGTAGCCGTGATTTGTCTGCGAATGATTTTAGGTCAATGCATACCACTACTATGCTGACTCGCCCTGTATACTGGGTCAGTGGCGTGGCTTCTATGCCAAAAGACATCTCACTGCTAAGTGAGAGTGATGAAAATGATTTTGGTGTGGTTGGTATCGATCCTGATAGACAAATCGTTTGGCAAACGACCATGCCTGAACGTGTCCATGATATCGTCGTCCAACCTGCCTTTGATTCTCAAAACACCTTTGTTAATCATAACAAAAATCGTGACGTTGTGGTCATGGGTCGTCGTCCTAGTGAAAAATTCTGGGTGCTTGATACTGCGACAGGACAAGTAAAATTTGTGATCAACGCTGCAAACAACCGTCATTTTTATGGTCATGCTTGCTATAGTTCAGATGGCTCAAAGTTATACGTGACTGAAAATGATACGCTAATTCTAGACGGCAAAATCGGTGTTTATGATGTTAAAAATGGTTATCAAAAAATAGCAGAATTTGAATCGTATGGTATCGGTCCACATGAGCTTATTATGCATCCAGACGGTAAAACGTTGGTAGTTGCTAATGGCGGTATCAAGACCGAGAGAGCATCGCGTGAAGAGCTTAATCTCGATACTATGCACCCATCATTGGTGTACCTAAACTGCCATAATGGCGATTTACTTGAACAAATTATGCCTGAGCATAATCAAATGAGTGTGCGTCATCTAGCCATGCACGATGATGGCACAGTGATGATAGGCATTCAGTTCCAAGGTGAAAAGCATATCAATGTGCCATTAGTATTGACACACAAGCGCGGTGATATTGGCTTTAAACCCCTTATGATGCCAAATAACCAATGGCAACGCTTCCACCAATATATCGCTAGCATCGCGGTTGATAGTAAACGCAATTTACTATGTGTAACCACGCCAATGGGTGGCTGTGCGGCAATATTTGATTTAACGACTCGAGCTCTAATCAACTCTATCAGTTTGCCAGATTGTGCAGGTGCTTCCGTTTATAGCCGTAATATATGCAGTGGTAACGATGTTGTTAAGGCTAATATAGAGCAACAATCTGGCTTTATCGTTAGTGATGGGCAAGGTCAATTAACCAGATTAACGGTCAATGATTTAACAATATTAGACTCAGAACTAAAATCAGACGCTATCGCCAAAAATGACAATATCGGCATAGATAGTAGACGCCATACAATGTCTTTTGATAACCATTTGCAAGCACTATGATATGAATGTGACACCTGAGTACCATAGTCCTTTGTTGCAAAACACTATTCAATGTTTGTCAGAGGCAAGCATTGAATTACAAATAAGCAAAAAGCGGGTTAAAAATATTAATTTTCGCTTAAAGCCACATAAGCTAATGGTGTCTGTGCCATCGTTTATTAGCTCAGCACAAGTCGCACAGGCTATAGCAAGGCGCGTGCCATGGGCGATAGAAAACCACCCACAAGTCTTAGAACAATATAAGCGCCAACAATTTCCTTCAAAGGAATCTTCAACGGCTGACAGCACCTTGCTATTGTGGGGGATAAAGCAACCATTCACCTTAAACCACGATAAAAAAATTGCCTATTATCGGCAACATCTTTCTGAAGCAATGCCTGCATTATTTGCAAAGTGGCAACCGATTGTCGGTGCGACAGCCAATGAGATACGCCTAAAAAAAATGCATACGCGCTGGGGCAGCTGTAACACGCGTGCGCGCCGAATTTGGTTATCTGTGTATCTGCCTGCTTATCCTATTGAGTGCACAGAATACGTCATCGTCCATGAGCTGTGTCATTTACATCATGCCAATCATAGTAGCGCGTTCTGGCAAACCGTAGCGACTGCGATGCCTGACTATCAGCATTGGCACGATATGCTGGCAGGTAAAGGTGGTCAGCTCGATTAGAAATAATACTTAGGTGGTTTCAGTAATGTCGATAAGCCTGATATGATAAGACATAACGGTACGAATCGTGTCGTTTAAATAATAGATTTATCTACAGGGATGTCATATGGAAAACGTCAATCAAGCGCAGTTTTGGCAGCAGCGTTATGAAGAGGATAGTATCGGCTGGGATATGGGACAGGTGTCACCACCGCTCAAAGCCTATATTGACCAATTGCCTGAATCTGCTAAAAGTCAGGCTGTCTTAGTGCCGGGAGCAGGTAACGCTTACGAGGTCGGTTATCTGCATGAGCAAGGTTTTACCAATGTTACCTTGGTTGATTTTGCTCCTGCGCCGATTGCAGCGTTTGCTGAGCGTTATCCTGACTTTCCAGCTAAGCATCTAATCTGTGCCGACTTTTTTGAGTTATCGCCTGAGCAATATCAGTTTGATTGGGTGCTTGAGCAGACGTTTTTTTGTGCGATAAATCCATCACGCCGTGACGAGTATGTGCAGCAGATGGCAGCATTACTGAAACCGAATGGTAAGCTGATTGGGTTGCTATTTGACAAAGATTTTGGGCGAGATGAGCCACCGTTTGGCGGTACAACAGATGAATATCAGCAGCGTTTTGCGACTCATTTTGACATTGATATTATGGAGCCGAGTTACAATTCACACCCAGCACGGCAAGGCAGTGAGCTTTTTATCAAGATGCACGTAAAAGAGTGATTTCACGCTTGATATTGTCTCGAGCTTGCACTTCGAAGTGGTTATGATAATACGCTGTCAAATAAAGTACTGGGTGTGCGAGTAATTTCTGCAAGACCGCAATACGCCCAGTACGATAATCCTCGTTTGCTATATGGCGATACTCTTGACGCACCGCTTGTGCGTAGACCTGATATTCAGACCAAGGCGTACCCAAAATACTTAAATCCATATCTAAGAAATAAGCGGCGTCACTGACAGTATCTTTATCTAGACACTCATGCAGCTCATGAGATGCAGTCATCATAATCAGCGTATAGATAGTGGTACATTGCTCATCACTCAGATAGCATCTTAATGCCTCTACCATATACTCTGCACTTTTTAGTTCATTATCTGAGCGCCTTGGATCATAAATGACATCGTGATAATAGAGCGCCAAAGCGATAATATGCGGCTCATGCAGCTGATGCTTAATCTGTTCGAACTGCGAAAATAATTGCTGAATATGCTGCAAGCTATGATAAGCACGCTGGGTTGCGTTATAGCGCACGGCGATATCTTGCCAAAGCGCTTTAACTTTCGCGAGCTTGATAGCATTATTAATAGCTGTTAAATGCCACTCAAAAACCTTACCAAGCTCAGTCTCTATTTGTGACAATCCGTCCATATTCAACCTTCGTTTAATGATTGTCTATCATTTAGAAATTGTTACTTACTTCTTATTGGTAGTGTCTTCAAATGCCTGCTTAAACACTTTACCAAGCAAATTGACATCATCGACACGGGCATAATTTAGACGTGTGACAAAGGCAATATGACGATGAGGGCCTTGCTCAGCTAGTGGTATCGCGACTGCATTTTGGTTCTGTAGATGCAGCTGGTCTAACGCCATTTCTGGCACTAACGTCGTACCCATATTAGCAAGTGCCATTTGAATAAGTGTGTTTAAGCTGGCATCTGAAAAGCTGGATTTCATCTGCGCACGGTCAAAATGGCAGACAGATAGCGTTTGGTCAGTCAAGCAATGCCCTTCGCCAAGTAACATGAGATTTGCCGTTGCCAGCTCATCAGCGTTGATCGTTTTGAGCTTGGCATGTACATCATTTTTTGGAAAGACGGCAAAGAAGTCTTCGCTCCAAAACTCAAAACTATGTAAACCATCTACCGCATAAGGTAGGGCAATAATAGCGGTATCAATATGTCCATAACGCACTTGCTCAAGCAAGCGTTCTGTTTGTTGCTCAACGATAGTCATACGAAATTCTGGATAGTGCTCACGCAGCGCAGGCAACACTTTTGGTAGCAGATAAGGCGCAATCGTTGGAATAATACCAACGGTCATAGGGTAGGCAAGGGGCGATTGATGGCTATGCGCACGGGTGGTCAAGTCGTTGACTTCAGAAAACACCCGCTGCGCCCGCACCAAGATATCTTCACCGATAGGGGTGATCAAGACTTGTTTATTATTTCGCTCAAAAATCTGTGTATCAAGCTGTTTTTCCAACTCAGCGATACCCAAGCTCAGCGCTGATTGCGAGATATTACAATCTTCTGCTGCACGTTTAAAATGACGGTGTTTGGCGACGGCTAAGGCGAACTCAAGTTGACGTAAAGTAATCATAAAACCTCTCTATCAATGGGTTTGTAAGGCGATTTGTTTTACTTATTTATCTTGTGTACACTATCAATGTTCACTGATGTATAGATATAAAAAGTAGAGAGAATAGTTTAACAAGTTTAATAAAACAAAACATCACATTAAAAACTTTTAACTGGATTAACCATAGAATTCGCGTATAGTTTGTCAGGTAGCCCCGATAGTGTAAGGGTTAATAGATGCAAATCTATAAATAAATTTAAATTAACGAAACTTTAATCAATCAAAAAAAGGAGCCACCCATGGCGTCTATTATCAATCAAGAAATCCCAGAATTTTCAGCAGATGCGTTCGTAAATGGTGAATTTAAAACCATTACTTCAGAAGACGTAAAAGGCAGCTGGGCAATTTTCCTATTTTACCCAGCCGATTTTACCTTTGTTTGCCCAACTGAACTTGAAGACATGGCAGGTCATTACGACGAGTTAAAAGGTTTAGGCGTAGAAGTGTACTCAGTATCAACGGATACACACTTCACCCATAAAGCATGGCATGATTCTTCAGAAGCAATCGGTAAAGTAACTTACCCAATGATCGGTGATCCTACTGGCCGTATCACTCGTGGCTTTAACGTCATGATCGAAGAAGCTGGTCTAGCTGAGCGCGGTACATTCTTAGTAGATCCAGACGGCTTAATTCAAGTTGCTGAGATCCATGCAGGCGGCATTGGCCGTAGTGCAAAAGATATGCTACGTAAAGTAAAAGCGGCACAATATGTTCGTGAAAACGACGGCGAAGTTTGCCCAGCCGCTTGGGAAGCTGGTCAAGAGACTTTAAAACCAAGTCTTGATCTGGTTGGTAAAATCTAAGCAACTATTGCTTGGATAGTGTGAAAGAAGGCAGTATCTGCTTATTCATCATACTAAATAAAGTATAAAAAACCCCATTAACTTATGCTAATGGGGTTTTTTCTTATCTAAATTTTATCACTTTTCATGAGAGCTAATAGTCTAAATAGCTGTTAGTTAGGCATGAGATCCTAATTTATTTTTATCGATTATTTTATAAATCTCATCTTTTAGATGCAGCTTGCGACGCTTCATCTGCTCGATTTCTTCTTCACGGCTAGCGTGCGTGACCACATCTTTATCAAGCTGATTGATTTGCTGGTCTAGCTGGGTATGCTCATCAAAGATAGTCGCAAAGTGACTGTCTTTTTGTTTAAGCTCAGCAATAATATCTTTGTTATCTTGCCATGTATCTGTCTTTCTCATCTTGTCATCCTTGTTATGAAGCGCAAGCTTGTATAAGCATCCGCGCATGGTCTTAAGATTGTTTTGATGAATTACTATAATTATGAGACTTAGATTTTATGGAACCGAACCGTTATTTAACTGAATAACGATGAGGCTTAATGCCAGCGAATCTACTTTTAAAAAGTATGTTTGATAAACAGATTTATCGCATACTTATAAAAGTAAATCTGCCATAACACGCATAGAATTCTTCTATCCGCTTCACTCGATTGTAGCGAAAAAAATACTTAGATACTATAGTTAGTATTGATTATCATTTAGAAGTAATTTTGAAATTAAATAAAAATATTGATTTATGATAGGTTTTATAAAACATAAGGTTTGAGTTTATCCGCTTGCTCAAAACTCTCAAACCTTTGATAATAGACGTATCAAAGGTTATATGCCGCATATAAATAGAAGTATTGGCATATGACTCTTACTCATTTAAACGCGCAGCACTGATGCTGACGTTACATATTCGATAATAACAAGGAACAATTATGATAGACCAAAGCTTATTAGATGCCGTAAAGAGCTATAGTGTAAATATGACCCGCCCAATCAGCTTTGTCTTAGGTAGTGGCGAGCATAGCAAACGTGCTGAGTTGATTGATTTTTTGAGCAAAATCGCTGGTACGACAGATAAGATTAATTTTGACGCACAAGCTAACGATGACAGTTTGCCAAGCCCAATCAGTTTTGCCGTGCGTAGTCACATCGATGGTGCTTTGACGGATACAGGTATTGTCTTTAGTGGTATTCCAGGCGGTCATGAATTTACCTCATTGATATTGGCAATTTTACAGGCTGGTGGTCATACCTTAAAACTTGACGAAGGCATTCAAAAGCTGATTAAACGCTTTAATAAGCCACTACAGTTTCAAACTTACGTGTCGCTTTCTTGCCACAGCTGCCCAGAAGTTGTGCAAGCACTAAACCAATTCGCGCTGCTAAACGATGACATCAGTAATGAGATGATCGATGGTGCACTATTCCAAGAGCAAGTAGAAGCGAATAATATCCAAGGTGTACCAGCAGTATTCTTAAACGGCAAGCCGTTTGCTAATGGTCTGATCGACACGGCTAAATTGATTGAGAAGTTACAAGAGCAATTCCCTGATTTGTTAGCAGAAGCTGAAGATGATGCTGAACAGTTAGAGCAACAAGATGTGACGATTATTGGTGCGGGTCCAGCTGGGGTTGCTGCTGCGATTTATACCGCGCGTAAAGGCTTAAAAGTCACCATGGTGGCTGACCGTATTGGGGGGCAAGTAAAAGATACGCAAGATATTGAAAACTTAATCTCAGTACCTTTAACCACAGGTGGCGAGCTCTCGATGAACTTCGAAAAGCATTTGCGTGAATATAATATTACGCTTAAAGAGCACGTCAGCGTCAAAGAGATTAGTGAGACAGCTGATGAAAACTATCGCATTCATCTAAATACCGGTGAGACCTTTGAGACGCGTAGTATTATCTTGGCGACTGGTGCTCAGTGGCGTAAGCTTGGGGTCGTTGGCGAAGAAGAAAACATCGGTAAAGGCGTGGCTTTCTGTGCGCACTGTGATGGTCCATTCTTCAAAGGTAAAGATATTGCCGTCGTCGGTGGTGGCAACTCTGGTATCGAAGCGGCATTAGACCTTGCTGGTATCGTGAAGCATGTGACCGTGCTTGAGTTTGCTGATGATTTGAAAGCGGATCAGGTATTGATTAATAAAGCCAAAGAAAAGGCGAATATCGATATCATTACCAGTGCAGCGACCCAAGAAATTAAAGCGACTGATGGTAAAGTATCGTCTATCGTCTACCAAGATCGCAATAGCAGCGAGAATAAAGATCTTGATGTTGCAGGGGTGTTTGTACAGATTGGCTTGATACCAAATACTGGGTTCGTTAAAGGCTTCGTCGATTTAAACCGCTTTGGTGAGATTGAAATTGATGAGCGCTGCCGTACAGATCGCAAAGGTATCTTTGCTTGTGGTGATGTCACGACCGTACCCTTTAAGCAGATTAATATTGCGATGGGTGAAGGTAGTAAAGCGGCATTATCAGCTTTCGAATACTTGGTTATGCAGTAAGCCAGTCTTTAATATTTTCTAAAATAAAAAGCTCCGATATCCTAATAGGTATCGGAGCTTTGTTACTTATAGACGTTAAGTAAATGCTATTCAGCCAATATCCCTTCTACAGATAGTATCTCACCTGCTTCATCTTCTTCAATGATACGAGTTTCTTTAAGTGCTGACTTTTGCCATGCTTGGACATGGGGATTGTCTAGAAGAGTCTGGCAATATTGTTCAGTAAGCGGTGTTAATATGATTCCTGAAGCCTTGGCATAGGTCTGCAGCCGTAAAACAACAGGAGCAAAAAACGCATCAGCGGCAGTAAAATCACCAAACAAATAGCTATCTGACGATCTGTTGGTCAAACATTCTACAAAGATATGCTCAATACGGGCAATATCAGCTAAGCAAGCAGCGCTCGGACGTATTTTAGCAGTCGCTCGAATGTTCATCAGCATCTCACTACGGATACCCATCAGCCCTGAGTGCATCTCAGCAATGATACTTTGACAATAAGCACTATTTATTCTGTTGCTATTATTACTCTCAGTATTAGATTTACTCAACCCTGTCCAAATATCTAAGTCTGTCAGATAATCATTGGCATGAATAGCAATCGCTAAAGTATCCCATATCGTAACTTTTTCATCACCTTGACCATAGATCAAAACCGGCACTTTTCTTGTTGGCGCATGTTCATTGAGAATGGGTGTCGCTGATGGATGAAACAGCTCAATCAGTTGCTCATCGAAGTCAATATTGAATGCTTTGAGTAGTAGCCAAGCTCGCAGTGACCATGATGAATAGTTTTTATTACCGATAATGAGTAGCGGTTTTTTCATAGTCATACTCTATAGTTTTTTAAAAAGTAGCACTTATAGGCTACTTGAATTAAACGATTTTGTTATTTAGGTATTTCATTGTGCAAATGCCCATCCGATATAGACGGGCATAGCTCATAGTCTCATTCAGGCTTACTTATTCAATCAGTTTTTATTCCTAATCAGAAAAATAATTGGCAGCGCAATCACATACATCAGTACGCCATATAAAGCAGCGGGTAGGGCAATGACTGGCAATGTACTCACGCCCATAATAATAGGGGCTAAGGTAATCGCGGTCGTACTGTTTTGAATACTGGTTTCTATAGCGATGGTTTTGGTATCAAACCAGCTTAGCTGTAACGCCTTTGCTGTCAAAATACTGATGATAAATAAGGTGACAATAATCAGCACAAGCTCAAGTCCAATAGAAGCCAATTGCTCCTGTAGTAATTGCCAGTTGGTAGCAATAGCAGCAAGGACGATTAAGACAAAAAAGACACTGGCTAATCCGTTCAGGATGCCGCTTCTACGTACCATAAAATCAGCGAATTTATAACGGGCGAGCATACCTATCGTCACTGGCAAGGTGGTCAATAAAAACATTACAACGCCGATTTTTACTGCACTGATAGAGCCTGCTTGGTCTTTCATAAAGTGATTGAAAGCCAAGGTGATTAAGATAGGCAGGGTCACCACTGATAATAGACTGACTACGCCTGTGAGGGCTACTGATAATGCTACGTTACCCTTGGCGTAGTAGGTGAGCATATTACTGGTCACACCGCCGGGACAAAAGCTAATCAGCATTATACCAAAGGCAATGGCAGGTGGTGGCGACATCAGTAAGACGACCGCTAAAGCCACGAGTGGTACAAAGACAACTTGGTTAATCAACCCTATAAAGAATGCTTTGGGGTGACTTGCGATAACTTTAAAGTCACTGGGCTTAAGCCCTGTTCCTAAGGTAAACATAATATAAGCAAGGGCTAATGGCAGCAGAGCTAATGCGGTATTACTCATGGAACATTCCTTGTAAAGTTAACGGTTATACTTGCATTATATTTATAACGCCCATTCCTTGTGGCGATATATTGCTTTACAGCATCTAAAATATAGTCTTAAATATTATAAAAGCCCATATGTTTATATGGGCTTCTTGGTTTATTGCTTTAAATTATTGATTATGATATCAGTCGTCTAGCAAATCCATACGCTTAGCCGCTTCATAGATGCCAGTTGAGCGATTGCCCGTACGGCAGAATATCAACATTGGTTGCTCAGCTTGATTAAAAAAGTCAGCAAACTCTTCAACATGGTTCTGATTGAGCTCACTACCAGCAAAGGACACTTCTTTATAAGCAAGTCCTGCTTTTTCGGCGGCAGCAGCAATCTCAGCACTGGTTGGCTGGTTCGGTTCTTCACCATCCGGACGATTGTTAATAATGGTTTTAAAACCATTTTCTGCAATCATCGGTACTTGGTCAGGGGTGATTTGTCCGGTGATACTTACTTGATGGCTCATAAGAGCTCCTTTTATTTTTTATATTAAAATTAAATGGATAGTACGAGAATACAAAGCCTAAGCGCAATGGATAATTTTCTAAAGATAAAGTATGTAAGCTTTATTGCTTTTTTATATCAACGCTTATAGCAGCCCTTGCATCAATGCGCTTTGGTACAACAGTTTGGCACGTGCGCCCGTACCACAAAACATCAATATGGGTTTTGGCATCGTACGATAAAAAGCAGCAAACTGCTCCACAGTCGCCATACTCAAGCGCTCATCATCAAAGGGTAAATGCTGATAATTCAAATTGGCTTTCGCCGTTGCACTGCTAAAGTCACAGCTATTAGGCTGCGAATCAACCTCAGCGTCAGGACGAATATTGAGCACAGAGCGGTAGCCAAGCTCTGCAATTTTGATACATTGGCTTGGGTAAATTTGCTTATAAATAGTTAAGTCATCGGTCATAAGTAATATCAATAAAGGTTATAAAAAAGTAGAGGATATAATGAGTTCAAAAAAAGCGCTACAGGCTAGTAGTTTTTTTAGTAGTCCTAATAATTTAGCATAACACAGCTTTTATCATATCTATATGTTATAGATAGCCATTAATTATTCTTAGCCTAATAAACAGTACAAATGACATTAATGAGTGTCTTTTAAACCATTAACTGCATCCATAGTGCTTAAATAAACGTGTCCCGATAAATCAGTAATCACCGGTGTGTGCTCAATGATGTCCATGACAGGGCCTTTAATAAAGCTAAAGCTCAAATGCTTATTTTGATTTAATAGCTCTTGGTTTAAGCTGATAAGCATCTCTTGTCCGGTCAAATCGATATGATTAACGGCCGACATAATAAGAATAATCTCGCTTGCCTCTGGATATTGACGCGTGGCTTGTACCACGTGACGATGCACTGATTCGCTATTACCAAAAAACAAGCTCTCATCAATACGCAGCATCAATAGATTATGAAAGGTCACTACGTCATGACGATTAATATTGCGAAAATGACCTGTCCCTGCGAGCTGCCCAACGATGGCGACATGCGGTTTGCTTGACTGCCAAATTAAGCTAGCAAATGACACCATAAGTCCAATGACGAGCCCCGTGTTTAGCCCAAATATCAATACACCGACAAACGCGGCGATAAAACTTGCTGCATCTAAGCGGTCGCGGTGCCATGCCGACTTTAGCGTCGCTATGTCAATAAGACCTATGATAGCTGCCATGATGGTTGCGCCCAAAATCGCATAGGGCAGCGGGGCAAGCAGATACCCGAATGCTATCAAGGCAGCTATCATAACTAACACTGTGACCAAGCTCGCTAAAGGCGTTTTGGCACCTGAATCGACATTGATAGCCGTACGCGAAAATCCGCCAGCGATAGGAAAGCTTTGAAAAAAGCTACCGGCAACATTAGCCAGTCCAAGCCCTGTCAGCTCGCGATTGGCATCAAATAGCTCACCGCGCAAACGTGCATAAGTATTAGCAACAGAGCTGCTCGATACAAACGCAATCAGCGCCATCAGTCCTGCAGTCGGTAATAAATTGAGCGCTTCATGAAAGTCTGGCAGATATGGCGCTGTAAAGCTTGGCAGTCCTTGCGGTACATTACCAATCGTTGCCACACCGCTTGTCGTCCAATGTAAAACGATACTGAGAGCGATTGCAGCGGTCAGCAATATAAGAGGGAACAGGCGCTCTGCCCATTTCGCATAAGAGGCGGATAACCAAGACTGCCAAACCCATTTTTTACCATAGCGATTAAGAAGCATGAGTGCAAAGGCGCTGATACCAATTACTAGCGTCAACGGATGCAGCTGATTGGCATACATCTGCATGCTCGATAAATAACCGATTAAGCCATCGCCTGAAATAGGTATGCCAGTTAGATATTTAAGCTGGCTTATAAAGATAAGCACAGCGGCACCACTGATAAATCCAGCAGAGACGCCGCGGCTGATAAACTGCATAATCCAGCCCAATTTCAGCTGTCCTGCCAGCCACAAAATCGCACCCATCATGAGTGCTAGTAGGGCTGCCATCAATATATACTGCTCAGCGCCCTTATCCGCATAAGGATGCAGCGCGCTTGCAGTCATAATGGCGGTCACAGCAGCAGGTCCGACGGCTTGTACATTACTAGAGCCGAGCCACGCATATACCGCCACAGGCACGATAGCCGCGTATAAGCCATAGACTGGAGGCAAGCCTGCCAAGACCGCATAGCCCAAGCTTTGCGGAATAACGAGCACGCCAACGACGATCCCTGCAATGATATCGGTTGGCAAGGCAGACAGCTGATATTGACGTAGCCAAACAGGTATCAGTCGAGTGGCAATAGAGGGCATGGCAGTACGTCCTCACAATAAAAAATGTTCATGAACATCAGAATTTAATCAATGAGATTTAGCCAATCATCTATGCCTCAGCAGGGGCACAAAAACGCTGATATAACAGCTCTAGTATGGCTAATGCATCATCACTAGCGATACTATAGTAAATCTGCTTGCCTTCACGGCGTGTCGTCACTAGCTCATCTTTACGCAAAATACCAAGCTGCTGCGATAAGCTTGGCTGCCCAACACCGACTAAGCTTTCAAGCTCGCTGACGCAGTACTCTCCTTGAGTTAGCTGACAGAGGAGGAGCAAGCGATCAGGGTGCGAGAGTGACTTAAGCAGTTGGCTGGCTTGCATTGATGCTTGCTGCATTTTTTCAGCAAGGTCTTTTGGCGCAAAGCCTTCATTGCTGTCACCATTGGTATCAAATGTGCTCAGTACTGAAGTAGAAGTGATCAGAGCGAGCTCCTTAGATAAGAGATAAGAGATAAAAATATAAATGGGAAGATTGTATATAACTGTATAGGGTTAATTATCAATCATATCGCCATCTATAGCAAGTTATCATTATTTACATTATATAAATTGATATATCATAAAATAATTGCTATATTGAGGCTCATAGCCAATTGATAGACTTATTTTAAATACGATAGATATCGTCCTATTATACGTAACAATTCATCGAAAATTAAAACATTCATATAAAAATGGAGAGTAGCCATGCAAGTTCATTCATTCTTACATAGCGATACAGAAACCTATACCCATGTGCTCGCCGACATTGAGCAGCAAGTGTGTGCGATTATTGATCCCGTATTGGATTTTGATGCCAAGTCAGGACGTACGCGTACAACGAGCGTCGATGAAGTGGTTGAATTTGTCAAAGAGCATGGTTGGGAGCTGATCTATATTATCGAAACTCACGCCCATGCTGATCATGTATCGGCAGCTATTCATGTCAAAGAGACACTTGGCGGGCAGTTAGTAATCGGTCAGCACATTACTGAAGTTCAAAAAATATTTAAGCAGATTTTTAACTTTGATAGCAGTTTTCGCACCGATGCCGGTCAGTTTGATGTTTTGACCGATGATGGCGACACTTTAGCGCTAGGCGGCATTACTATTACTGCTATGTATGTCCCCGGTCATACACGTGCTGACATGGCTTATCTGGCCACTGACGACGAAAAAACCGTGGTGTTTGTCGGTGATACTTTATTTGCCCCTGATGTGGGTACGGCGCGCTGTGACTTCCCAGGTGGGGATGCCAAAACTCTATACCAATCGATTACAAAACTGCTCGAATTGCCCGAAGATACGATGATGTATCTTTGCCATGACTATCCCAGTAAGGGTCGTAAACATTGTCCAACTACGACGGTCGCTGCGCAAAAATTAGGCAATATTCATGTAAAAGAGGGTATCAACGAAGCTGAGTTCGTAGAGATGCGTGAGCGCCGTGATGCCAATCTTGAGATGCCAACACTCATTATTCCAGCAGTACAAGTCAATATCGATGCTGGTCATTTTCCAAAACCTGAGAATAATGGTACACGTTATCTAAAAGTACCTATCAATGTCCTTGGGGAATAAACACCGTGTTAGTACAGTGTTATCTAATTCTGCATTTTTATGATAATTCCATATTTATGATAATTTAACGGAGTCTTATTATGAGTGAAAAAAATGCTCATGTAGTATGCCCACATTGCCAAGCAACGAATCGTGTACCAGATTCCAAACTCAGTGCTGCACCAAACTGCGGTAAATGTGCGAAGCCTTTACTGACTGCAACGCCGCATGAGTTAAATGCCCAAACGGTGAGTAAAGTTATTCAAAAAAATGAAGTGCTGACCATCGTGGACTTCTGGGCCAGTTGGTGTCAACCTTGTCTTATGATGGCACCGGAGTTCAAGATAGCTGCCAGCCAGTTGCCACAAATCGTGTTTGCTAAAATACAAACCGATAAATATGAGCAAGCAGCGGCGCCTTATACTATTCGCAGTTTACCAACGATGGTAGCGTTTAAAAATGGGAAAGAGATAGCACGGCAGTCGGGAGCGTTACCAAGCCATCAAATCGTGCAATGGGTACAAAGCTTAAAGTAGTTGTTATTGCCATAAATGCTGTCTCATAACTCTGACTTTATTGAATTCAACAAAAAGCCAATACGTGTATTGCGTATTGGCTTTTTTATTATGCTGGATGAATTAGAGCAGTTTTAGCCTACTCACCATAAATCTTGATGCCATTAGCAAAGCTACAGCGTTGAATACGTGCTGACTGGATAATCGCATCACGTTCGCCGTATAGACGCGATAACTTGGCATCACGCGCTTTATTATTGTTGCTTTGACCAACCCCAAAGCTGATATTAGGGGAGATGCCCCAGCGCCCTGCAGATATCCCAACACCCACACCTGTCGATGCTAAGGTTGATTGCTCGTTACGGGCAGCATTCACATAACTATTGACACGGATATACTCTTGATTTAATGCTTGGCAATCATAGCTCTGATAGGTGCTTGGCGGGATGTATTGCGGCGTAATATTACCCGTAGAAGCACAGCCTGAGAGACCAAAAATGCCAGCGGTTGCTAGTAATGCTGTTACAGTAAGAGTTTTCATAGCGGCTCCAGTAAGCTAATATTGCGTTTTTATTTATTTAAGATAGCAAAAATATTCTCATTAAGATATTGAAAATACATAGAATATTTCGTCATTTTCATTGCAGGAGTATTTGTGCTTATCTAAGTGCTTATCAGAATAAGTTACCCGGTTTGGTAAAGGCAAGTATCACAATACCCACATATGCTGCCCCAGCAATGAGAATACCGGTTTTTCTTTGGCTCGGTGTTGCAGTATTATTAAAGGCTTTTATACTGGCGCTGATAGCAGCCACAAGCAAGATGATTTTGGCAAATACCCATTGTACAGGTGCATTGGCGCTCATCAATTGCATCAGCATACCAACGCCTGAAAGAATCATAACAGCGTAGAGGATGTGCGACGATATCTTGACCACACGCGGTGCTTGCTTATTTGCGCTTAATACCAGATAGCTTTGATATAAAAACAGCACAATCAACAGCACGGCCATGAGCATATGTAAATGTTTCATTAAATATGGTTCCCTTTAAAATTATATTTTTCATCGATAGCATTTGATTATTTATTGCAAAAAATAAATATCATTTAGCCTTTATTTTGTCCAGCACATAACGGGCTGTCAGGGTTTTGACCTTGCCACTCTGTCGGTGTATAGGCATGAATCGCTAAGGCATGGATTTGACCACCTTTTGAGGTTAACAATGCATCTGCCAAATGATAAACCATTTGGTGACGGGCAACCAAGCGCTTGCCTGTAAACGCTTCGCTGACCATAATAAGTTTAAAATGACTTTCTTTACCGTCAAAGTAACCGGCATGATTCATTGATTCGTTAACGAGTTGCATATGCAGCGGTTGTAATTCTTGCAACTGCTGACTAAGTGCGTCGGCAGTAGGGGTGCTACTGGTGGTAGAGGTAATGGTAGTCATAACAATCCTTTATTCTATTAAGCTTCATTGTCGTTAGACAATATATCGTCACCATTATAGCAGACGCTGATATCGAGTCTGCATGGTATTGATGGAATGCATTCTATGAGTAACAGGTATAAAAAAGCAGAGCGCCACATGATGATATGGGCTCTGCTTGTCATGACTTATGAGTGTCTACTTTAAAAATTCTGCTTAAAAAGTACTATTAACGACGTGCTCTTTGATAGAGCGGCATTACTTTTGGCATCAGTGACTGCAACTCAGCGATACGATTGCTACTAGTTGGGTGAGTGCTTAAGAATTGTGGTGGCTCGCCTTGGCTGGCGCGCTGCATTTTTTGCCACAAGGTAATAGCGGCTTGTGGGTTGTAGCCTGCACGTGCCATTAGCTCAAGACCGATTTGATCCGCCTCAGCTTCTTGGGTGCGACTATGCGGACGGCTCAAACCTAGGTCACCAGCGACGTTTGCAAGCTGAGCTTGACCTTGTGATAGACCAAAAATACTGGCTGCGACACCGATACCGGTCTGAGTTGCATATTGACGCGATAGGCGCTCACGTGAATGCTCACGTAAGGCATGAGACATCTCATGACCCATAATAGCAGCGATTTCATCATCACTTAAGTTCAGACGATCGATAATGCCTGTGTAGAACATGATTTTACCACCCGGCAGCACAAAAGCATTCAAGTCGTTAGATTTAATCGTATGCACTTCCCATGGCCATTTTGCCGCATCAGGGCGATAGACGCCAACTTGATTGACCAAACGATTAGAGATATTCTTCAAGCGATTTAGCTGGGCAGTGTTGGTATCAAGCAAACGTTTCGATCGTGCTTCTTGTATCGTTTTATTATAACTCTGAGCGGATAGTTGCAATACTTGCTCACTTGATACGAGTAGCAACTGCTGACGATCAACGCCAACGGCACCCGTACTGGTCGTGCTAGTACAACCTGTTAATGCCAGTGCTGACAATGAAGCTGCCATAACTGTCGTGGTAAGTAGTTTTTTCATAGTAAATGTCCTCGCTATAAATAAGAAAATTAAAGTAAATAACAGCAATGTTGATGCAGTAGAGGTAAGGGAAGCTTATTATTGACGTTCTACTACCTTCTCTCAATCTACTAAAGTTGATGCAGTAGAGGTAAGGGAAGCTTATTATTGACGTTCTACTACCTTCTCTCAATCTACTAAAACAGTAAAATTCTACCTGAACCGTCCTTGTGCATAAGTATAATTATGTTAACTATTAAAAACCAATAGAGCAAAAGTAACAATACAAGGTAGGATTGTAAGTGGCATTCATGTATAACTTGCGGATAAATCTGCTTGAATAATCAAAAAATATGTTAAAGAGAACATTTGAGCAATTATTTATAAAAATAATTGGATATCGATGGTTAGAAAAATAAACCATAAAATCAATTGTATATGAGAATTATCGTCGTAATAAACACCTAAAAGTTGTGATATCTATAAGAAAGTTAAAAAAACCTGTTGACACGCTCAGAATATTTGCTAAAATAGCCAGCCTATCGAGACGTAGCTGTTAGCAATAACGCTATAGATTGATATTAAGCGGGAATAGCTCAGTGGTAGAGCATAACCTTGCCAAGGTTGGGGTCGAGAGTTCGAATCTCTTTTCCCGCTCCAAATATGGCTTGTAAAAGCACTAAAGCCTCACTTCTTATAAGAAGTGAGGCTTTTTTTATGCCTGAAATTTGAGTTAGCCATCAGTTAGCAGCATCCACAGCCAATGGCAATGCCTATAGTGGCATGATACTCAGTCAAATATAAATCATTACAAAAACTGCATGAACTTAGCACATTAGTACAAACTATCCCACGCATAATCATTTCTAGTCAGCGCTTCGATTACAATCGCGTTGAAATAGTCGTACTGGCAACTGCTTACTCTTAAGATTGATGCAGGTATTAGCCGTACGCTTTCAATAGCTATGCATTTAATAGTGCTGTAAACGAGCTGAGCACATTTATATTTGAGCACATCTATATTGAGAAATCATTATGCAAGAATTTCAACATAAAGCCTTTAATGAACTATTCGATTTGTCAGGTAAAGTTGCCATTGTGACGGGCGGCGCAAATGGTATTGGTAAAGCCACAGCGCTACGCTTAGCAGAAGCGGGTGCTAACATTGCTATTGCTGATTTAAAACTTGAAGATGCACAGGCAGCAGTAAAAGATATTGAGGTGCTTGGGGTAAAAGCACTTGCCGTAGAATGTAATATTCTAAAAGATGATGATTTGGTCACTATGGTCGATACAGTAGTCGCTGAGTTTGGGACTGTTAATGTCTTAATCAACAATGCGGGCGGCGGTGGTGGCGGTCGTGAAAACCCAACCACAGCATCGATCGATGCCATTCGCCGTGATTTTGAGTTAAACGTCTTTAGTGGCTGGCGCTTAAGTCAACTGTGCATGCCGCTTATGAAAAAATCAGGATATGGCTCGATTGTATTTACCACCTCGATGTCAAGTGTTAATAAAAGCCCGAATATGAGCGGCTATGCAGGCTCAAAAGCGGCTGTCAATCACATGGTAGCAAACTTGGCGCATGATTTCGGTCCTGAAGTACGCGTCAATGCGGTAGGTCCAGGGGCTACGCGTACCGATGCTTTGAAGACGGTACTAACGCCAGAGATTGAGAAGAAAATGCTAGCAAATACGCCTATTAAGCGTTTGGGTGAGGCGGATGATATCGCTGGTGCTATGTTGTATTTTGCTGCGCCAATATCGACTTGGGTCAGTGGTCAAACCATATTTGTGAATGGCGGTGGTGTACAGACTTTGGATTAATAGACAGTAGCTTTTATGATATAGGTAATCTACTTTTAAAAGAGTACAAAACTACTGGGTTTAATTATTCGCAGCCTCTGTCTGCGTAGGCACAGCAAGCAAGAAAAATTAACCCTAGTAGTGCTTTATAAAATTTGTATTTCTTTTATTTAGGACTGACTATAGGAACGGCACTTAATAAGAGATTGGGTGCCGTTTCTTTATTGTATAGTCGTTTCCATTTAAAAATAATATCGACTCATTATCTGATTTAGCTATGATTTACTAGCTCGCTTACGTCCCATTAAGCTATTTGCAACCCATGCCGGACCAATCAACAAGAATTGTAAATCTTCAAAAAAGGAGGGCTTTTTGCCTTCGATCTTATGACCGATAAACTGCCCAATCCATGCTACCACAAAGATGGCGGCCCACACTTTAAAGCCCCAAGGTAACAAGGCCATCACTGAAAGGCAAATAAGAATAAACATTCCCATTGCCATAAATAGTGGCGTCGATAAGCGCATGTAAAATAACAAGACTAGGGCGCTCATGATTAAGGTAAACCAAACGGATAGCGACATCCCCATACCAAGCAGACTGACAAAAATCGTTGGCACACAAAGCCAATGTATCTTCTTATTGATAAGATTTTGATGACTGACAGAGTACTCACTGAGCCACTGCTCAAGCGTACGTTTGGACATTCGCTTTTGCTGAGTAATAGACATACCAACCTCCTTGTTAGTAAATAAACGACTGATAGCAGACAAAAAAGTAATCTACTGTTAATGACCAGTTGTAGCACTAATTTGCGCAATCCGCCATTTTATCTGTTAGACCGTAGAGTCAAATACTCTAAGCCTTTGATCTACTAATGCTGAAATGCCGCCCTGTTTTCCATATAAAACTGGCTTATCATTCGCTATTTTTTGTGTGTTACTGGTGTCTCTACCGATTCTTGCTCACTGCGATACCACTCATAGAGCCCAACAAACGAGTTTACTTGATAGACCATGGTCTGAATGGCAAAAATGTAATTACCTGACATAAGGTTTACGGTCAACCATACGAAGTTGGATAGAATCCATAACCACCAATTAAACGAGTAGCGCAGAATCATTGCTGCTTGCGCGGTGATAGACAGTATAAAAGCGATGACGTTAATCCAAAAGAAAGAAATAAGGCCTAAAAATTTACTATTATCATCTTCAACGACCGCATAACCATAGCTTGCTAGTAAATTATTTACCGTTGGGAATAAGGCAAGTCCAATCACCATAAAGCTAATGGTCAGTAGCCAAATCCATTTGCTCGCAGATTTGGGCACCATATCACCATCAGCATCAGTATGCTTTGACCAATAAAAAATACCATAGACGTGGGTAAAGAAGTTGAACAAAGGCGCAAGCATCAGACCAACAGCGCCAGAGGTCGCTTGTACGACCACTTCACCGGCTGTCGCGCCCATACCAAAGCCATTGCCTAAGATGTTTTTACGAAAGGATAATGAAACCACGCATACCAGTCCGATAAAAGACACACCTAAGTAAAACCAATCGAGCATGGTATGTTCGGTGGTCAGCCAAAACCCTGTAGATAAGGAAAGCACACCGCAAATGAACCAGATGACAATCCATTGTATGGCCCATTTCCCAGTGATATTGTCTAGTAGCTGAATACGCATGGCGTTATATTCCTAAAATAAATAATAGTGTCAGTGATGCTTTTTTAATTTGGGTTATCTTTTACGGCTTTTGACCATAAACATACTGGTCGATAAATAACAATGCTTGCTGGTAGCGCGCCTCATAATCTGGTTGATCAATCATGTGCGGCTTAATATCATGACGGGCGAAAATATCCAATAGACGCGCCTCAAAACGACCACGTGCCTCAGGCGTACCCAAAGAGCGCATACCATCATCAATCCAAGGCACATTGTTATCGAGCATAATCGTATGGTCTAAGCGAAACTCATCAATGCAAGCGGCCACAAAAGGATGGGTGCGACCCTCGTACTCTTCACAAAAAGCTTGGGTCGTGACAAAATCGGTATCAATTATCGTCACTGGCGCCGTGGCTATGCTTGTTGCATCACGAATCGCTTGTGCATGGTGCAAGGCAATCGGTCCATAATCGCTATATTGTAGTCCAATTTCGGTGCCGCCCAAATCTGTACCGACATAAACCCGTCCCATCTCAAGCGCAAAGCTAGCACCATAATAATTGGCAAGCTTATGCACCAATGTGGTCTTACCTGAGCTTTCGCCGCCGACAATAGCAACCGTCTTAGTATAGTTACTGCGTGCTTGCGGATGTAGCGCTGACCAATATGCGACTGGATTTCGTGCAATGGCATAAGAGTCAAAGTCAGGCTGTAACGGTGTTGTGACCACCTGCATGATCAGTTGCTTACAAATATCAGACTGTGCTAAAGGGTGATTCTCTGCGACAAATAATACAGTTTCAGTAGGCAAGTTTAACGCATCTATCAAATGTTGCAGCTTAGCGTTACTGGTAGTGATATCAATCGTCACATCTGCAAAGCTTTCATGTACTGGCAGCTCAATCTCATCAGTGGTATGAATATGGATAAAAGCTAAATCAGCACAAGCCATTTGTAACCAACGCGCTTTATCTTGCAACGTGATGTTAAAATCTGGATGCGGCGATGGATGCGTCATAATGACAAGATGTAAGTTTTTTGCTTGTCCTGCTGCGTCCAATATACTGCGCATTTGCCCCAAATGTAGCGGCTCAAAATGTCCAATCATCAATCCTGACTCGTACATAGCTGTCCTTATTCACACTTACTGAGTGCAATTTATTTTTAGTTGTCTAAAGTTTTTAGTATTTATAAGCATGGTATAAAGGTTCGTGAATACTTACCCGTAGATTATTGTAAATAGTCCCTATTTTATGGTGTATTTATCAATAAAATAATGATTTATCTACTTATTACGTTTTCGTTTTACTAGATTGTAATTCTAATAAATAAGCTATTATTTTTAGGATAGAATAATAAGGTCTAAGCATTTGGTTTCATTAAAGAATATAGCACATGTAACAAAAGGTGTAATATGCGAGAAACAAAGCTACCTCTGAAACAATTTGAAATAACTATTTAAAATCAGAGGTTTACGGGTGCTAATGAGAGGTTAGAGTAAGCTTAAGTAGCATAAATTCACAAAGCACGTCTACACAGCCAACAGATAGAAGAGAAATAATTGTTATACTTATTCATAAGTTTAAAGACAAACGTAAAGCGTTTTTACTGTATTCAAAATAAAATCATAAAGCAGTTCATAAGAGTAATATTAAAATAAATAATAAAAAGAGGTATTTGATTTGGCTAAGCTAGCAAAATTACATCGTTCACAGAATAATCGCATGATAGCGGGCGTGATGGGTGGCATTGCAGAATATGTCGGTTGGTCACCAACTTGGGTGAGATTGTTGTTTTTTATCGTCTCAACTTTGAGTGCCGCAGTACCTGGTATTTTGATTTATATCATATTATGGATCATCATGCCGAAGGCAAATGGCCAGTCTTATCAGTAAAGCATTGATTTATAAGAGCAGTGATAAAGTAAAATAGTTCAACAAGAAATTGCAATACCCCAAAAAACAAAAAGCCTGAACAATCAGGATGCCCAAGACATACCTTTCCTCCTGCCCAAATGCTCACGCATTTGGGTATTTTTTTATCCATACCATTGATTGCTTTTAAAATTAGAATTCACTCATAAATCTACTTATTGATGATCTATACACTGAATATTTCGGCATAGGGTGTAAATTTAGTTCAGGTAAATATAGATAAAATAGTCAATTTTTAGTAAGGTGAGCAGTCAAATAGACTCGTTGCTATATAGGCGATACGAGCGCTATCAATATTTTATTTCATAATACTAATTCCACAGTGGCTTTATTACGATGCCCCAAACTATGACAATCCAAACTATGACATCACAAGCGACAACCTCGATGACACAAGAAAAAGACTCTCAACCGATGACATTTCAAGATTTAATCATGACCTTGCAGAATTATTGGGCGGATAAGGGCTGCGTGATCTTACAGCCTTATGATATGGAAGTCGGCGCAGGTACGTTTCATACCGCAACATTTTTGCGCTCATTAGGTCCTGAGCGCTGGAACGCGGCCTATGTGCAGCCATCACGTCGTCCAACCGATGGTCGCTACGGTGACAACCCAAATCGTTTACAACATTATTATCAGTTTCAAGTGGTGCTTAAGCCCAATCCGCCTAATATACAAGAGCTGTATTTAGGCTCACTTGAGGCAATTGGTATTGATCCATTGGTGCATGATGTGCGTTTTGTGGAAGACAACTGGGAATCGCCAACGCTAGGTGCATGGGGACTTGGCTGGGAGATTTGGCTAAACGGTATGGAAGTCACACAGTTTACTTATTTCCAGCAGGTGGGCGGTATTGAGTGTTTCCCTGTGACCGGCGAGATTACCTATGGTCTTGAGCGTCTAGCAATGTACGTACAAGGCGTCGATAGCGTATATGACTTGGTGTGGGCAGATGGTGAGTTTGGTCGCGTTACTTATGGTGATGTTTTCCATCAAAACGAAGTTGAGCAATCTACCTATAACTTTGAACACGCCGATGTGCCAATGATGGGTCAGATGTTCGACTTTTATGAGCAGCAAGCGGATAAATTGGTGGCTGAAGGTTTGCCACTACCAGCCTATGAGATGGTACTAAAAGCGTCACATGCCTTTAACTTGCTCGATGCTCGTGGGGCGATTTCAGTGACCGAACGTCAGCGCTTTATCCTACGAGTACGTACGCTTGCTCGTAAGGTTGCTATTGGTTATGTCGAAGCACGCGCTAAGCTGGGCTTTCCGTTGGCGGATGAGGCGCATCGTCAAGCGGCACTGGATAAGTATTTGCCAAAAGAAGATGTGGCAACTGAAAACACAGATAACAACCAAACTACTAATAACAATAAATAGGAGCATCCCATGAGTACTATTCTATTTGAACTGGGGTGTGAAGAGCTGCCTCCAAAAAGTCTAAAACCTTTACGTGACGCATTACAAGAAAGTGTTACCGAGCAATTAGCAGACGCTAATATCAGCTTCGATAGTATCAAAGCCTTTGCGGCACCGCGTCGTTTAGCAATACAGATTCAAGGCATTAGCGATAAACAGCCGGATCGTACTGAGGAAAAACGTGGACCTGCGATTAAAGCTGCCTTTGATGCTGATGGTAATCCTACCCGTGCGGCGATGGGCTTTGCAAAAGGCTTGGGTATTGAAGCCATCGAGTTGACCACTATTAATACCGATAAAGGTGATTACGTCGGTTATGTGCAAACGATTCAGGGTCAAGCGACCACTGAGCTGCTACCTGCTATTTTTCAAACCGCACTTGATAATTTGCCGATTGCTAAACGTATGCGTTCAGGCGCGAGCCGCAATGAGTTCGTGCGTCCCGTACAGTGGGCAGTCTTGATGCAAGATCATGCTGTCATTGATGCCACTATCCAAGGTCATCAGACAGGGACGCAAACTCGTGGTCATCGCTTCCATAGCCCTGATTACCATAACATTGCGCACGCCAATGACTATGAAGAATTACTAGGTGGTTTAAAAGTAGTTGCTGATTTTGATAAGCGTCAAATGCTGATTAAAAATCAAGTCAAAGCATTGGCAGATGAAGTTAACTCTGATGCTATTGTGCCGCAAGCCTTGCTAGACGAAGTTACGGCATTGGTTGATTTTCCGATTGCCTTACGAGCAAGCTTTGAAGCGCGCTTTTTGCAAGTGCCACAAGAAGCGCTTATTTCTACTATGCAAGCGGATCAAAAGTATTTTTGCTTAACCGATAAAGCAGGCAAATTGCAGCCATACTTTATTTTTATTACCAATATTGAGTCAAAAGACCCGAACCAAATCATTGAAGGTAATGAGAAAGTCGTGCGTCCACGTTTGGCTGATGCAGAGTTTTTCTTCTTACAAGACCAAAAGCAGCCATTATTTGCGCTGACAGAAAGCCTAAAAACTCGCGTCTTCCAAGACAAGCTGGGTACGATTTGGGAAAAATCTGAGCGCATTGCTAAGCTTGCCGCCTTTATTGCCGCCTTAATGCAACAGCAAGGTCAGCAGATTGATATCGATCAAACAGTGCGTGCAGGTATTTTGTCCAAAGCAGACTTGGCAAGCTCATTGGTCGGTGAATATCCTGAATTACAAGGTATCGCTGGTACTTATTATGCACGTTTGAATGATGAGCCAGAAGCAGTCGCGGCAAGTTTAGAAGAGCAATATTTGCCTAAGTTCAGCGGTGACGTATTACCACAGACGCCAATTGGTATTTGCTTAGCATTAGCAGATCGTTTGGACACGCTCGTCGGTATTTTTGCCATTGACCAAGCACCGACAGGATCAAAAGATCCGTTCAGCCTACGTCGTTCTGCTATTGGTATTCTGCGTATTTTGATTGAGAAGCAGCTGCCAATTAATCTAGTTGCTCTCGTTGAGCAAGCCATTAAGGGCTATAGTACCGCGGAAGGTAGCAAGATTGCCAAGATGGGCGATACATTTACCCAAGTGATGGCATTTTTGAACTCGCGCTATCGGGCAATGTATACCGAGCAAGGCGTTAGCGTCGATACGATTCAGGCAGTACAGGCGATTAATCCACATATGCCGCTTGATTTTGATCAACGTATTCGTGCCGTTCAAACGTTTAGCGACTTACCTCAAGCGTCGATGCTTGCTGATTCAAACAAGCGCGTTGCCAATATATTAGCCAAGTCAGAAGTGAGCGTTGCTGACACTGTTGATGAAGCTCTACTATCTGAACCTGCTGAGCAAAATTTATATGCGAGTATGAAGCAAGCACAGACAGTGGTACAACCATTACTTGAGCAGGCTGACTATACGCAAGTATTGCAAACGCTTGCTAGCTTAGATGAGCCATTGACGCAATTCTTCGATAGTGTGATGGTCAACAGTGAAGATACGGCGCTTAAAGCCAACCGCTTAGCGTTGCTTAAGCAAGTACGCGCATTGTTTTTAACTGTGGCTGATATCAGTGAGCTACAGTTATAGTTTGGTCCCTGATAGCTTAGTCACTATGACGGCCAAATAATGTATTCTATAAAATAAAAACTGGCTCACTGTAGCCAGTTTTTTATATGATTATTCTGAAGCGTTGCGTTTATAATGTATTCAGCCATATTTGAAGGAGCGCTGCCGTGTTAGCTGTTATTATTATCATCATCATTATCTGGGTTTCGATGTGGGGATTTTATAAGTTCATGTACCCGCGTGCACCCAAAAGCATGATGCCCAAAAAAGGCGATGTTATTACACCGCGTCAGTGTGACTTTTGTGGCAATAGCTTGGCTGAATATCGTGGCGTGCTTGAAAGCAATATTAACGCTAAAACGATTGATATCAGCGTTGATGCTGATGCCAACATGGCGTCAGAGATTACGGATGAACCAACATCTGGTGAGCTTTTCTTTTGCAATTATGAGCACCAAGCAGATTTTCATGCAGGTAAGGTTCATCAGCCATAAGTCTAAAAACAGCATTATCTAATGACCATAAAAAACGCTTAGTTTCATAAACTAAGCGTTTGATATAT
The DNA here is from genome assembly GCF_904846475.1 of Psychrobacter sp. LFX-11D. Taxonomy (NCBI): domain Bacteria; kingdom Pseudomonadati; phylum Pseudomonadota; class Gammaproteobacteria; order Moraxellales; family Moraxellaceae; genus Psychrobacter; species Psychrobacter sp. LFX-11D. The sequence continues at coordinate 219,399 of NZ_CAJHAV010000003.1, read as the reverse complement.
TTATAAGTATCAAGAAATGCATTGGCTTATAAAATAGAGTGAGCATCTTGAATAACTTTGTTTAGCAAAGCCATAGACTGCTTATCCTGTTGCCCGCGATCTTCTTCACCTCTTTCATGAGTTTGGATTTTTTCATATAAATTTAGGCAGCATAATACCAGTAAGCTTTCTTGACTAAGACTTGGTGCGTCTCTTTTTAAACTTAAAGCAAAATCGTTGATATAAGATACCGCTGAACGCAATTCTTCTTGTTCATGTACTGGGCAGTAGATAGGATAAGTAATGCCAGCAATCGCAATATCGACTTTCTTGATTTGCGGCTCAGGTGCGCTATTTACTTTAGCAGTGGGGCTGCTTTGCGTATTTGCATTAGTTGATACAGTTTTCTGTGCCTGACTATTTTTTACTTGGTTGGTTTCTACTTGAGCATTCTTTACTGGGCTGTTTTTCTGTTTTTCAGTGATTTTGTTATGGTTGTCGGTCATGATAAATCCTACAATGTCTGGTCAATAGAGGGGAAGAGGGATGCTGTCATCGTGAGCGTTTGTGAGCTTCATTAACGAAAATAGTGATAGCTTTTGACTATAAGACACTACTGGCTTTCTGTTTGATCAATACGGGTTAAGCGCTGCAATACCACTTGTGTACGCTCCGCTGCCAATTCATTCTTCTTTTTTAAGTCACTGTTTTGCTGCTTGATATCGCTATACTGCTGCTTTAATTCATTATTATGCTGTTTTAGGTCATGGTTTTGTTGTGCTAGCAGCTCAATCTGCTTATGAAGTTTATCTTGCTCTTCACCGATCATATGGTGCGCTTCAGCCAAGCTTTGGTAGCGTTTATCAAGGTCATTAAATTGTTTTTTGGCACCATCGCGTTCTGTATAGCTGCTATCTAACTTAGTTTTTAGGGCGCTAAGCTCTTTCGGGTCGGTTAATGGTTGTTGCTTGAGACTGCTAAGTTCAGCACTGACAAGCTGATACTGTTTTTTGATGTCGAGTATCATTTTTTCTAATATTCTAAGTTGGTCATACATAGTCAGTTTTTATCCTTAACAAATAAGCGTAAATGAATGTTGTTGTCTGCGTTTAATAATGCCATAGGTGACCGCATAATATCTATACCAACAAAGTAATTACCAGCATTGGGCTCGATCTCTTTATTTTTTATGAATCACTGCCTCATCGATAACATTGTACTGATTTTATTTTATAAGCAATCATTAACCATCAATTATTAGGACATCTATTATGAATGACAATATCTCTGGCTGGAATACATGGTTAAAGGCTTTTGACGACTGGACTGATGTGTCTATCAGTGAGGTACATGGTCTAATGACGGGGCTGATGACTGCTTGCGACGCGCCTGATGAACAGGTATGGGCCAAGGTATTTGAAGAATTGAGTTTTGCGCCATTACCTGACGAAGCGTTGACCTTGCTGACTGAAGAAGCCGAAGACACCGTATTTCAGCTAAAAGACAAGGATGATGCTTATTCCTATACGCCGCTTGTGCCAGATGATGAACATGACCTATACGAGCGCGTAATGGCATTGAAACAGTGGGCAAATGGTTTTATGACAGGTTTTGGTATCACTGATTGCCGTCTGAGCAGTGAAGAAAACGAGATGCTTACTGATTTGGCAAAAATTGGTGGCATTCGTTTAGAAGACGATGAAGATTTCGAAGGCGGCGAAGAGTCTTATTTGTACATTTATGAATTTGCCCGTATGGTACCAGTGAGCTTTGCCACTCGTCAGCGTAAGCCTGTGAAAGACATTGCGCTAATTGCTGGTCTTGCTATCGATGCCAAAACCACTAAAGAGTTACAATCAGAAGGTAAGGCTTCTAATACTAAGCCAAAACCGATGCCACCTGTCATTGATGTGATGAATCAGAATCATCCATCGTAAGTCAGATCCGTCATAAAGGGTTTGGTAAGATATGGGGTACTATAAAACCTAATAAAGGACTGTAATTTGCTATAAGGTAATAAAAGGGAGACTGAGATGATAACTGATAATGATGATAAATCTGATGATATGATTCATTTGCGCCGCTCTATTGAGCTTGCTACCGAAGCCTTAGAGGCAGGTGATGAGCCATTTGGGAGTGTGTTGGTCGCTGGTGATGGTCAAGTGTTGCACGAAGACCGTAATCGCGCCAATAGCGTCGATGCTACTTATCACCCTGAGATTGCTGTTGCCCAATGGGCAGCAAAGCATATGACGGCTGAAGCGCGTGCGCAAGCAGTGGTTTATACTTCCGGTGAGCATTGTGCTATGTGCTCCGCCGCTCATGCGTGGTCAGGGCTTGGTCGCATTGTTTATGTTAGCTCCTCAAAACAGTTGGATGAATGGATGCAGGAGATGGGTGTAAAATCTTCATCACCAATCAATTCATTAAGTATTCAAGAGGTAGCACCAAATGTGCCAGTTGAAGGTCCGATTGCTGGATTAGATGCAGAAGTGAAAATGCTGCAACAACGTGCATTCCAAAGACGCTAAGCTCTTTTTATCTTTATCGTATTAAGGATTTTTTATGACTGTATCAACTCGTACTGATGGCTTATCTCACGCTGTAATGGATACTGATTATCCATCGAATAGCATTGACTGGCTTACAAGGCTGATTGCTTTTGATACGGTCAGTCGCCATTCAAATTTGGCATTGATTGAATACGTACAACGCTATTGTGAGCAATTAGGCTTAAGCGTAGATTTGACCTTTAATGATGCCAAAAATAAAGCGAATTTATTTGTCACCGTAGCAGCAGGTGGCAATGCTAATAACAGTGCTGATATCATCAATCATGGTTTGGTGCTATCAGGGCATACTGATGTTGTACCAGTTGATGGTCAAGCATGGACATCAGAGCCGTTTATTGCGACGATTCGTGGTGACAAGCTATATGGACGCGGTGCTTGCGATATGAAAGGCTTTATTGCGTGTGCGCTAACTTTATTACCAAAAGCGGTGGAGTTATCGAATAGTGGTCAGCTGAGTCGTCCTCTTCATTTGGCATTGTCATTTGATGAAGAGGTTGGCTGTCTAGGTGCGCCATTAATTTTGGCAGACTTAAAAGCTCGCGGTATCACTCCTGATTATTGTATCGTCGGTGAGCCCACCAATATGGCGATGGTCGTGGCGCATAAAGGTATTGCTGTTTATCGCTGCCGCGTCCACGGTAAATCTGCGCACTCATCATTGACAGCAACAGGTGTGAACGCCATCAGTTATGCCAGTCGTTTGATTGGCTATGTTGATACCTTGGCAGAAGAAATAAGCCATCGTGACGATAATGATGCACTGTTCGATGTCCCTTATTCGACATTGTCTGTGGGCACCATACAAGGTGGTACAGCGACCAATATTGTGCCCAATCTGTGTGAGTTCACCTTTGATTATCGCAACCTGCCACACATGACACAGGACGACATTCTGCTACCGATCCAAGCAAAAGTCGCAGAACTAAGTGCACAGATGCAAATGCGCGCTGCCGATACCGGCATTGAGCTGATGCAAGAAGAAAGCGTACCGGCAATGACAGATAATGACAGTGCCGAGCTACAAGCGCTGATAGCGGCACTGACAGGTGACACTCAACGCCATAAAGTTGCTTACGCTACCGAAGGCGGACAGTTTACTAATAGCGGTATCCCAACGATTATCTGTGGTCCCGGCAGTATTGAGCAGGCGCATAAAGCCGATGAATATGTTAAGTTAAATGAGATTGAGCGCTGTGATAGCTTCTTACAGCGTCTATTAGAAAGTTGTACTATGGATAAATAAACCGCAAGGTTTAGGTCGTGGTTGGTATAATAAACACCGTCTTTATGGCGGTGTTTATTTTTTCGTTTAGTCAGTTTAAAATAAAACAGTAGGGGTTGGTTGATGTCTTGGCATCTGTTTGCGGTATTTTTTGCAAGTACGTTTTTTATCTCAGCGACACCGGGCCCGAATATGCTACTGGCATTTCAGTATGGGATTAATTACGGGGTCAAGCGGACATTATGGACGCTGGCAGGTCTCAGCCTTGGGCTCTTTATCCTGTTGCTCTCGACGCTACTAGGCTTGGATGTCATTAGCCGTCAGTCGCCATGGTTATTGACGGTCATTAAGACAGTCGGTGCCATTTACCTTATTTATTTAGGTGTTGCTTCATGGCGTGATAGTGGCAGCAATAGTAGCTTAATGGATGACGCCAATGCCATGAGCGAAGAAATTAGCGCAGAGTTAACAACAAGCTCAAATCGCCCTGATAGCATTCATAAATCTGAGACACTCAAGCCGCGCTCGCTCTCTAGTGCTGCGGTCAAGATGGCACCTAGTAATGCTATGCTATTTCGCACAGGGATGTGGGTCTCACTTTCTAACCCAAAAGCAATTTTATTTTTTGCAGCTTTCTTTCCTAAATTCATTAATTTTGGTGCGCCACTATGGCCGCAATATATTATGCTTACCTTAGGACTGTTTCTCAGTGAGACGATTTGGCAGATAATATATACATTAGGCGGTAAAAAGCTGGCAGGGTGGTTAGATGTTGGTAAGCGTTTAGCTTGGCTCAATCGTGGTTGCGGCATTATATTTATATTAATTGCAGTCGCTTTATTGGCTGATGTGTTCAATAGTTTTATGATTTAAAAGTCGCTATTAATCATATTCAGTCCTAAATAAAATAAGTACAAATATTATAACGCGCTACTGGTATAAATTTTTCTTGCTTGCTGTGCCTGCGCAGACAGAGGCGGCGCAAAACTTATCCCAGTATCACTGTGTTTGATTTATAGTGGCTTGACTATAGTCATATAAAGGCTGATATTTAATCATAAAAAAGCCGCTTACTAGTGAATAGTGAACGGCTTTTTTGGCTATTTTATTTGCAACAATGATTAAGCTAAAACTGCTTCAATCTCGCCTTTTACCATGTGCGGACTGACAAAATCAGTAATGCGTACGCTCACAATTTTACCCAACATCTCATCCATTTTATCTATCGCATAAGGGAACATTACGGTACGGGTATTGTCTGCTGTACCAATTAGACAATCAGGATGACGATTGGCGACTTGCTCGACCAAGACGCGAGTCGTGGTGCCGACCATCTCATGAGTTTTAGCAAGCGTTGAGTCGATAATAACTTTTTGGAATTCTGCCAAGCGCTCTTTCTTAGTTTTGAAGCTCACATCGTCCGGTAGTTCTGCTGCTGGCGTACCTGGACGCTTAGAATAGATAAAGCTATAAGAGTGATCGAAGTTTAACTCTTTGGCTAGATTTAAAGTATCTTGGAAGTCTTGCTCTGTTTCACCTGGGAAGCCAATGATAAAGTCGCTAGATAAGTGAATATCAGGACGTATGGCTTTGAGCTTATTAATCTGATTGATATAAACATCAATAGTATGGTTACGCTTCATTGCCGCCAAGATAGCATTTGAGCCGCTTTGTACAGGCAGATGCAAGTGTGATACTAGCTCTGGCAGTTGCGCATAGGCGTCAATGATATCATCAGTGAACTCTAGTGGATGGCTGGTTGTATAGCGAATACGCTCAACACCATCGACGTGTGACACATAGTGCAGGAGCTCTGCGAAACGACAAATACTGCCATCGTCTTTTTCGCCGCGATAGCCATTAACGTTTTGACCGAGTAGATTGATTTCACGTACACCTTGTGCCGCTAAGCTGTCAATTTCAGCCAATACATCGTCCAGTGGACGTGACAATTCTTCACCACGTGTATAAGGCACGACGCAGAATGAGCAATACTTAGAGCAGCCTTCCATTATTGATACAAAGGCTTTAAATCCTTCTACTCTTGGTTCTGGTAAAAAATCAAACTTTTCGATACTTGGAAAAGATACATCCACCGTACCAATACGGTTCTTAGGCGCAATCTCACGTTGCTCGTGCGATTGGTCATACAGCTCTGGCAAACGGTGCAACGTTTGCGGACCGAATACCATATCGACATAAGGCGCGCGCTTTTGAATGTTATCGCCTTCTTGCGAAGCCACACAACCACCAACACCAATAACAAGATCAGGGCGTTTTTCTTTCAATTTGCGCCAGCGACCCAATTCTGAAAAGACTTTTTCTTGGGCTTTTTCGCGAATGGAGCAAGTATTCATCAGCAGTACATCGGCTTCGTCGATATTATGCGTCACTTCCATGCCATGTGAGTCACCAAGCACATCAAGCATTTTGCCCGAGTCATAGACATTCATCTGACAGCCTTGGGTGGTGACAAACACCTTTTTGGTAGCTGCTTTTTCGACAGGAGCTTGTGCTGAACTTAGTTCATTGAGTGCGGTGATCACAGGCGTGACAGCGGTAATGTCAGAGGCAGCAGCGTCATCGATGCGGGGATTGAATACAGTAACACTCATAAGGATAAGTCCATGATTGACCAAAAATATAGCGGGCTAGCCGATTAACAGGTGACGTATTTTATCACAACCCCGCGCTAATGTGAAAAGTTAGCGTCTGCTCATTATTATAAGTAGATTGGATTATTTATAATAGTATCAATTGCTTATCGATGATTATTTGGTTATAACTAAGATACATAATGATTGATGCCGATTTGTACGCAATACCACCTTCGTGTTACGCGGTGCTATCCAATTTATTAATGAAAAGTAAAGCTTATAGTTGAAAGTGCAACGAGTATAGTATGATGAATGTCATCCTATTAGCGTCATTGAATAAATCCTGATTTCTATCTGTCTAAAATATCAATTTAGGAATGTATTTTTTAAACCTATATTTTAGAATCATTTGATTAGAGTCACTTTTTTAAAAGCCTTTTTAAAATATTATTTAATACCAATTATATAAGACCCACTATAAAAGAGAGTCAGTATGAAAAAGCCGCAGGTTGCTCCTGATATGATTGATAAAAACACCTATCAAAATGACACACATAAGAGTTCTAAAAAAATGACGCTTAAAAAAAGCGCGCTGAGCTTGGCAGCGGCTGTCGGTGCTTTGGGCTTTTCGCAAGTAGCCTGTGCAGAATTGACATGGGGTGAGAGCGGCAGTTCTGAGCAACAAGGCAAATATCAAGTAGAGCGCTATCAGCCTGATGGCTATCAACCAAACAGTCAACAAAACACTTCTCAACAAAGTACTTTTCAACAAAGTACTTTTCAACAAAACAATGCTTATCAACCAGACAATGGCGTGGGTTCATTCACTGCAGCAGCCATTGCGGCAGAGCGCGGCGATGTCAATGCGCTTTATAATTATGAGCAAGCTATGAGCGGTGGCTTATTTGCCATGTATCCTACTTACTGGCGGATGAATGTAGATTTGAATTCGCAAAGCCCTGCGGCAGTGTCGCAGTTTGTGCGTCAATATCCAGATACGGTCATGGCAGAAAAACTGGCCGCTGATTTTGCTGAAACCAAAGCGGGTTCAAATGATTATGCTGCCGTGCGCCAAGTGGCAAATCTGATCACCAATGCTGATGACAGTGAGAAGTGTGCGGTTGCGCTTGGGTTTAATAATGGCGGCGATACCATGCGTGCTATGGCAGCGAAGTCTGATGTCTGGTTGACCACCAAAAAACAGCCAGCTCTATGTGATCAGCTAGCGCTTGAGATGAATAATAACGCCTTAATTAGCAATCCAGAGAGAGTTTCTCGCCTCAAACGTATGCTGCGTAAAGGCAAAACCGGTGATATCATGGCGTTATCTTCGCGCTTAGGTATGCCCATTCCTTATGCATCACTGAGTGACATCCAGCTTAATCCATCATCGTTCTTTAGTCGTTTCGCCCGCGAACCTGCCAGCCAAACCAATCAATATTTGTACCTTTATGCGATGGGACGTGTTGCCGAAAAGTCTTATCGTGAGGCGGCGTTGCAGTTAGAGTTTGATATAAAGCAAGACAATCAGCGTTCAGCCAAACTGTTAACCGATGATACTCGCCGCGCAGCTTATCGTACTCTTGGTGTGCAACGCATGAATCACAATACCGATGATGGTTTTAACGTTGAAGCCGTCGACTGGTTCCGTAACAGCTTAGACAATGACTTTAGTTTTGAAGAAGCAGAATATTATGCCATGGCAGCGATTCGTTTTAGTCGCTGGGATGATGTGGTCGAAGCCATCTCAAGAATGGATGCCGAAACCCAAAAAGCCAATCAATGGCAGTATTGGTTGGCACGCGCTTATGAGCAGTCAAATGATGGCAGCAAGCGCAATACTGCTAAGAAAATGTATCAAAATCTCGCTAAAAGTAACGAATATTATGGTTTGATGGCAAAGGAAAAAGTTGGTCAACGTTTTGATGCCAGCCGTTTGGGTGGTAGTAATTTACCTAATGTCAGTAGCGCGGATCGTGCGCGCGTCATGCAAAATCCACATTTTGCCCGTGCATTTGCGTTATATAACGCTGATGCCAGCCGAGCTTATGCCAATCGTGAGTGGAACTGGGCGGTCAAAAAAGCACGTGATAACCGTGATGAAAAATTAATCATTGCAGCAGCGCGTCAAGCGTATGATATGGGCTGGCTCGATCGTGCGATATATGCCATTGACAATACTGACAACGTCAATAGCCTTGCAATATCGCATCCGATGCCGCACCAAGATGCTGTAGTACGCTATAGTCAGTCGGCTGGTATCGATCCCGCTTGGGCATATGGCATCATGCGTCAAGAGAGCCGATTTGTAGCCTCTGCGCGCTCAAATGTCGGGGCAAGTGGACTTATGCAAGTCATGCCAGATACCGCAAAATATATTGCTCGTAATTTGGGCGAGACATATAGCGCAAGTCGTGCCAATAGCGGTGATACCAATATCCGTTATGGTACATGGTATATGGGTGATATCTTTGGGAAGCTAAACAGTCAGCCTGTATTGGCAACGGCGGGCTACAATGCTGGTCCAAACAATGCCAAGCGTTGGCAGCCAACCTATGGCTCACTGGCAGCGGATCAGTACGTTGAGTCTATTGCTTTTCCTGAAACACGGAATTATGTCAAACATGTGATGGAAAATGCCACCATCTATAGCAGCTTATTGAGTAATGGTCAGCCAATCACTCAGCGTATGGGTACCGTACCTGCCGCATTTTAATTTGAGTAATAGCAAAAAACCATTAACGATAAAAGGTTAATGGTTTTTTTACAGCTGCAATTTGTTAGCTTAGCAATCGTATTTTGACGACCAAATTTTTTCAATAATGACAATGGTCAACATAGATGATTCATCTATCATGCATGTTTACGTTTTTGCTATAGATTAAAAGAGGGTTTTTGCTACCATTGCTGTCATTATGAGTGATTTTTTCACAAGGTGTTTTTGAGGTACTCAATCGATGCTTTGAGCTTAATTAGCCAATTTGAGTAATACTACCCGAATCTAGAAGCTATTTTGCAAAAGCTGATTTTTATCATTACTCAATACTTTACCTTCATATAATAAAAAATACCTCAATCTGCCTATATCGTTTCACATTAGGCATCGGTGAACTCTTTAAACCAAACTGGGCTTGATGCCAAAAAACAGTGATATCAGAGTACGTAAGTGACAATATGACAAGTAAACAGTATAACTATAGCGGTTGGACAGCTTTTAGTATTGCCACTTTGCTACTGTTGCAAGGGACAATGGCTATGTCTGCCCAAGCAGCTAACGCGAGTAAAAGTGGTCATCGCGTGCTGATGATTGAGATGACACCAGCATTATGTAACTTGCAACCAACGCGTTCGCGTATGCGTCAGTGTCTAGAAGGCTATTCCTTGACTGTGTCAGGTTTAGACATGGGTTATGGAGAACGCTGCGGACGTGGTAGTGAACCGCGTATCACACCGCTACAGTTAAAAGTCGTCAACCGTATTATGCCCGATACCACAGTGCGTACCCAAGCGTGGCAACGTTATGGCGCTTGTAGTCCATTAAGCTCCAGTAATTACTTCCGCCAAATCACTAACTATGCGGGCGCTCTCAAGCTGCCAAATGAGCTAAACACGGGCAATAGTTATACGGTATTAAAATCTCGCTTTATCGGTCAAATGACCAGCTTAAATAGTGGTATGACTCCTGCTAGTGTCGATCTGATTTGTCAGTCAGGTACGCAACGTCAAATGATATTAACGGATGTACATGTCTGTTATGAAGGCAGTGAATTTGGCAACTGTCATAATGTCGTGGACAATTGTGGCAGTAAATTCGTTATTTCAGGCGGTAAATAATCCGTCTTTATCTGGTTTGATTATCTCTCCTTTTACATCGTACACCCTACGTTTAACCTATTTATATCCTGCTATATAAATTGCCAATATATCATCGTATAAAATGTAACAATATAGTTAAGGATAGGTTTCTTGCTTTATCTAGACGCTTAATAGACTGAAGTGCTACACTAGCTCTCGGTTTATGACTACTATATTAATCGAGTAAGCATTCAGCGAGTAAATCGCTATCTAAATCGATAATCACCAATTAGAATCGTGAATATCTAATCAATAATTAGGGAGTATTCAATGTCAATGAAACAGCCTGTACGCGTTGCCGTGACTGGTGCCGCTGGTAATATCAGCTATGCTATGTTATTTCGTATTGCTTCTGGCGAGATGCTAGGTAAAGATCAGCCAGTGATTCTGCAATTACTTGAAATCGCTCCAGCACTTGATGCCCTAAAGGGTGTGGTCATGGAATTAGAAGACTGTGCATTCCCATTATTGGCTGGTGTCGTCCAAACTGATGATGCGACTGTGGCTTTTAAAGATGTCGATTATGCGTTACTCGTAGGCTCACGCCCTCGTGGTCCTGGTATGGAACGTAAGGATTTGCTAGAAGCCAATGCTGCGATTTTCTCAGCGCAAGGTAAAGCATTGAATGATGTTGCAAGCCGTGATGTTAAAGTATTAGTAGTAGGTAATCCTGCTAACACCAACGCTGTCATCGCTCAGCGTAACGCACCAGATTTAGATCCACGTAACTTCACTGCCATGACTCGCCTAGATCATAACCGTGCAATGGCACAGTTAGCTGGCAAGACTGACAGCACGGTTAATGACGTGAAGAAAATGATCATCTGGGGCAACCATTCATCAACTCAGTATCCTGATTTGACGGCGAGCACTGTAAATGGCAAACCGGCGTTAGACTTGGTTGATCGCGCATGGTACGAAGGTACTTATATCCCAGAAGTACAACAACGTGGCGCTGCAATCATCAAAGCACGTGGTGCATCATCTGCCGCTTCTGCTGCCAATGCTGCTATCGCACACGTGCGTACGTGGGTCATGGGTACTGATGAGAATGATTGGGTATCTATGGGTGTCTATTCAAACGGTGAGTACGGTATTGCTAAAGGTTTGATTTACTCATTCCCAGTGACTTGTGCTAACGGCGATTGGTCTATCGTAGATGGCGTTGATGTGTCATCAGATTTCTCAAAAGAGAAAATGGCAGCCACTGAGCAAGAGCTGAGCGAAGAGCGTGATGCAGTAGCACACTTATTACCGTAAGCTTTTAGGCTATTGTCATATTAGGGCTGTTTATATTCAGCACTAAGTAAAAGGTCCTCATTTATCATGAGGGCTTTTTTTGTTTGAATTTTAGCGTGCCGTCAGCATTAATTATGTTGTATCGATAAATAGCCTATTTATGATGCCTATTTCCGCATAATGCTTAAAGGTTAATACAATTGATAACGTTAGATAAACGTTGATTAACAGCTATTACTATAAAGCTTGCTACAATAATCAGGTTCATTTAAATAATAAGCATAAGTAAATTTTGCCATTTAAGGAGAAAATGTATGTTAGGCGAACCTGAATATAGTATGAGTGAGTTATTCGCTCAGTTGGGTCTTGATAGCTCTGATGAGGCGATTGATCATTTTATTGAAAACAATCAATTAGCAAAAGAAGAAAAATTGACAGAAGCCAGTATCTGGAATGACAATCAACGTATGTTCCTACAAGAAGAATGGGAAAAAGATGCAGCGTGGGTAGAAGTGATTGATGAATTGAATGTCCGTTTGCACCCACAGGCGTAAGTTATCAGCTAGGCAATAAAAAATAGCCTGATAATAAACCAGTCATTAAAAAACCCACAACTTTAAAGGTTGTGGGTTTTTATTTATCAATGATTTGCTTAAAAGGGTCACTACTTAACCACCCGTTTGCTTGTCTCGCCATTCAATCAATTCTTGTACATCATGATGAATACCTTGTTTTAGCGCATCTAAACTTTCGTAATGACGTTCTCCATGCAAATAATGCAAAAAACGCACCTGCAAGGTTAAACCATATAAGTCGGCTTGTAGTTGTGGAAAGTGTACTTCCAAACGCCAATCATGGGTTTTGTCGACGGAAGGTCTAGTGCCGATATTAGCAGTACCAAACAAACTGTGTGCCTGCAAACCTGCTATGCCTTTATGACCCTCATCTGCACGTTTGACTAAATCGCTTGGTATAACATTGCCATCATTATCTAGGCTAACCACATCGACCGCAAAAATACCATGTAAGGCAGGCTTGATACGTTTTAGGTCAATATTAGCGGTCGGGAAGTCCATGGTGCGACCAATTTTATCACCACCAACGACCGTGCCAGTAATAGCGTAATCTCGACCAAGTAATGCATTAGCCGCATTGATATCACCTGCCAATAAGAGATCCCGAATACGAGTGGAGCTGATGCGTGCTGCTTTATGATTATCGTCAGTAATCGTATCTAGATTGGTCACATGCAAACCATAATCGCGTAAAAACTGACTGTCACCAGTACGATCATGCCCAAATTTAAAATCATCACCCAATACCAAGGCTTGTACATTTAAACGCTGTGCTAAAATATCTGCAAATGCCTGCGCTGATAATGAGCGAAATTCGTTGTCGAAGCCTGCCACAATCAAGGTTTCAACGCCATATTCTGCTAGCAACGCTTGCTTTTCAGCAAGATTGGTTAAACGGGCTGGGGCAGCAGCAGGGGCAAAGAACTCTCTTGGCTGTGGCTCAAATATCATCACGGCAGAGCCAAGATTACGCGCCTTTGCAAGTTCGCGCACTTGAGTAAGCATCGCTTGATGTCCCAAATGCACGCCATCAAAATTGCCAATAGTGAGCACACAGGGCGCTAAAGCTACTGGGTTGGTATTGGTAGGCGAAGCGTCTGAAGACGCCAGCAGTTGCTCAAGAAAATAGGTATTCATAAATGTTCAGCTATGATAGATGAAACCAGATAAAAAATGAAAAACACATTTGGATATAAAGTCGATGTGTTTAAAATCAGCCATTATAAAGTAAAATAGCCAGACTAACATCCTATAGTCTGCTGATAATGGCAGAACGATATTGTCCGTTTTATATCATAGTTATTTTACTGACTGAAGCTTGTTTGATTACCTAGAGATCGCTTTATAGGGTGATCAAACTATTAACGATGAATAACCCATTACGGAGGTGCTATGTCTGCAATAACAGCTAACCCACATTCTAAACCTATTTTTGATCGGACTAATTTGCCTATATTGACGAATAAGTTTGGCGATACATTTATGGTGCAGTATGCGACTGCAAATGATTTATCTGAAGTTTTAGCCATTTATAATCAAAGTATTGCTGGTAAGCAGGCAACAGCCAATCTAGAACCAGTGACTTATGAAGAGCGGGCAGCTTGGTTTGTAGAACATATCGAGAGTGCAACACGACCTATCTATGTCGTTAGAATGATAGATATAGCTATGGAAGACGATATGCATAAAAAACGCCCGTCAATTGTCGCATGGGGCAGCTTTAGTGATTTGTATGCGCGTCCGGCTTATCATATTAGTAGCGAGATCAGCATTTATATTCACAACAACTATCATAGTCGAGGTCTAGGCAGTTTATTGCTTCGCTGGATGTTGCAGCAAGCGCCAAGCCTCGGTATTCGTAATGTTGCAGCGCTTATTTTTGCCCATAACCAGCCAAGCTTGGGGTTATTTCGTAAGCTTGGCTTTGAGCAATGGGGGTTGATGCCACAAGTCTGTGATATGGATGGATTTATCGCTGATGTGGTGATGCTGGGTAAACGGGTGATAGATAATGACAATAATATCTAAGATAACTATGGTGACATTCCTGCTTTAAACAAGCATTTTTTACCCCAATATTTTCCATTCACCATTGATTTTTTGCAGCTCATAAGCCAAAGGCGCAGGCTCACTTTGACCTTTTAATCTTAGCTCACCTGTGACCGTGGCTTTTGTTTTATCGCTATTGTACTTGGTATCAATAATAGTGACCGCTTCAACCGTCTGCTTAAAGGCAAACTGGGTGTTTTTTAACTCTTCAGCGAAATTCTCCATATCGACTTTATAGTATGACGCTGCTTTCTTAACGTCGCCATAATATAAGGTATCAAGCGCTAGTTTCACCGTATTTTCTGGTGTACCTGCTTCGGTTCGATTGGTTAGTATACTTGGCTCTTTTACAGCCGCTGCGATAGGGCTGATATCTTGACTGACGATGTCGTTATCTGTCTTAGCCGTATCACTGTTAGCTATGCTATCAGTCTTATTAACATCAGCAGTACTATCGACATCATCCGTGCTGTTAACAGTATTTATGGCAGATGAGCCGTCTGTTGTCTCGTCTGCTGGCTGGGTCTCTACCTTGTTATTATCGCTACAACCGCTTATTAATAGTCCAGCACTGAGTAGACCGGTCGCAAAAATCATAGGTAAGCGTTGAGCTGCAAGCTGCTGAGTAGTCATATAAAACCTTAATATTGAGTAATTTAACAATAAGCCATTATGGCAACTATCAGCAGTATGCACTGTCAATTCTCATATTGAGCTTGTTTTGGTTTGGTAAACCAATAATTTATCACACCCTTTTAACCATGTTTGAGTTGGCGAGGACGGAAGCCTGTTGCTAATAATACTCCGCCGTAAACCAGCGCACCGACCACACACATAATCAGCAGCGCAACCAAACGTTGCCACTGTGCCTTGTCGGTTGGAAAGTACGGTAGCATGACATAAAGCACAGCGATCATAGCACTGGTAGAGATTGCAAACTGCGCAAACAGTTTTTTCCAGTGACTGCCAAAACGGAAAATATCACGCTTATGCAAGAAGTAATACAGTAAGCCTGCATTCACAAATGATGCGCCAGTCGTCGCAAGTGCCAGACCGCCATGCAATGGAATCTCAAGGAAGTAAAATATCCCAATGAAGATAACACTAAAGATCATATTAGCAAAAACGGAAATAATACCGATTCTGACGGGCGTACGGATATCTTGACGAGCAAAAAACGCAGGGGCAAAGACTTTTATTAACATAAAGCCTAGGATGCCACCCGCCATGCTTTTTAGCGCAAGCGAACTCATTTGCGCATCACGTAAAGTAAATTCGCCACGTAAAAATAGCGCTTGCATGAGCACGTCAGACAGAATAAACAGTGCTGCCGATGCAGGTACACCGACTAAGATAATTAAGCGAGCTGCCCAATCGATGGTCTTTTTAAAACTGACATCATCTTTTTGGGCTTCACTTTTTGATAGGCTTGGCAAAATGACTGTACCAATTGCCACACCAATTAAACCAAGGGGTAACTCGCTCATACGCTCAGCGGCATATAGCCACGAGACTGAGCCGCCAATCATCAAAGAGGCAAAGATAGTATTTAATAGCAGATTAATTTGAGTAACCGACACCCCAAAGATAGCAGGTAGCATCAGCTTTAATATGCGTCTGACGCCTTCATGCTGGAAGTCGATTTTGGGCATCACCAGTAGTTTTTGTTGGGATAACTGTGGCAATTGCAGTAGGAGCTGTAATAAACCAGCGATAGCGACCGCATAACCTAGCGCCATAATGGGCGTCTCAAACATAGGTGCAAAAACCAGCGCGCCACCAATCATACACAGATTGAGCAATACAGGTGCAAAGGCTGGTGCCGCAAAACGTCCGTAACTTTGTAAAATGCCACTGGCAAAAGCGGTCATGGAAATAAATAATAAGTAAGGGAAGGTGAGGCGCAACAGCTCAGCGGTAATCGCAAACTTATCAGGTTGATCAGAAAAACCGGGCGCAAATAAAGTCACGACCCACGGTGCCATTAAAATAACCACTACGGTAAGCATCGATAAAATTAACATCAGCGCGCCTGACGTGCGACTGACTAATATCTGTACTTCTCGTAGACTATATTTTTCTTTATATTCAGATAAAACAGGTACAAAGGCCTGACTAAATGCGCCTTCAGCAAACAGGCGTCGCAGAAAGTTCGGTATCTTAAAGGCGACCAAGAAAGCGTCCATCAGACCGCCAGCGCCAAAGACGCCTAATAACACAATATCGCGTACCAGACCTAAAATACGCGACAGCATAGTCATACTACTGACTACCATGGTTGAACGAAATAACCGACTTTTTGCCATGAGAACCTATTATGCCAATTTGTTTAGTGATGGTTGCTTGCTGATTTACGAGAGTCAAAAAAACTGTCAGATTATAGCACTTTCATAACCTAGGTAAATGCATTGAATATGGAATATGTATTCTTCTATTTCTTGAGATTTTATCCTCATTGAAGTAAGGTTTAGCCCTCAAGAAGGCGGGCTACCATTTCACGCAATCTTGTCCATTCAAAACAATCACCGGGGTCAGTCTTGCGACCAGGTGCAATGTCACTATGACCAGTCAGATGCCGACGGGTTTTGGGATACGCGTCATAGATTGCGACGATTGCGTTTGCCAATGCTTCATACTGCGCCGCGCTAAAGGGCACAAAATCTGACCCTTCAAGCTCAATGCCAATGCTATAATCATTACACTCAGCTCGACCAAGATAGCTCGACCTGCCAGCATGCCATGCACGCTCGTTAAAATTCACAAACTGCGTCATCGTACCGTCACGCTCGATAAATAAATGTGCGGAAACTTCAGCACCTTTTATCGTCTGAAAATAAGGATGGGCGTCCCAGTCTAACTGATTGGTGAACAAGGCTTTGACGTAGTGGTTGCCATCAGAACCGCACGCGCCAAACTCGTTAGGCGGTAGGCTAATATTGTGAATAACAATTGTATCAATGCGGATATGTTCAGGTCTTTTATTAGTGTTTGGCGATGCAAGCCACGTGGCGGCAGATAATTGACCCTCGTTGATAGTCATTGATGATGCTATAGACATAATGCTCTCTTTTATTGTGGTTATTAATCAGCAGAAGAATGCGTTTTATCGTAAATTTGGTATAAATAAATAGCAAATATATCGTCATTTCAGTATAAACAAGAGAGACGTCAATAATATTTTGCTAAAAGTCTATTGTTACTCATAAATTTTTAATGAGCGTCCATCACGCGATAAGCGTATCACCTTTACAGTGCGAGATTTTACTTATGTCCATACACTCAGTTTCAAATCGTATTGCGCTAGATGGAACGCCAATACAGCTTAGCCGCCGTGCACGTTTGTCATTGGCGATAGCTGGACTGCTGCTAACTGCGCAAGCACAAGCATTTTTACCAACGCCTGCATCACTGGTCACGACTGGTGAGCTTGCGCTTAATACCGATGCCAATACCAATACCAATACCAATAATAACAATGCTAAAGCCGAAACAGATGCAAATCAGCTGCTAAATCTATGGCGTGAGCAGGCTAAGACAAAAAATCTTGCCCAAGATACGACATGGCGCCGCTTATTATATTTCTCTGATGAGAAAAAAGGCTTGTTTGGCAAAAATAAAAATATCAGTGCGGTCGATGACGCTCGCTTCTTTTTGAGCCCAAATGGGCGTGAGGATTCAGGCGCTGAGCTTGATGCGATGCTTGTTGCCTTTGCTGATGAAATGGCTAATAAAACCAATAATTCTAAAACTAATCATACTGCCCAAGCTAGTAATAGCAACTCTGCGCTATGCCGTTTCCCAGCAAGAGCAAAATGGCTAAGTGATACCTTGGCTATTGATAAGTCAGCGATGCAGGTAACTTGTCCAGAGCTGACGGAATGGATGCAAAAGCTTGCCCCTGAGCAGCTGTCTATTATGTTTGCCCAAGAGTACTTAGACAATCCTCTGTCTGCTTTTGCGCATACCTTGTTGCGTATCGATTCAAAAGCAAGTGTGGCTGATCTAAGCCAAATTCATCATGCTTATGCGCTAAATGATACGGTCGATGGCGATACCAAAGATAACTTTGTATTGTATGCCATCAAATCTATGACGGGCGGCTATAACAATCTGATCGAGATTGACCCTTATCCAGAAAAGCTTGCTAAATATCTGCAAGACGATGAGCGTGATGCGTGGACATATCAATTGGATTTGACCCCAGAGGAAGTACAGCAAATCATATTGCACGTTTGGGAAACCAAAGATTTAAAATTGCCCTATTACTTTACCTCTGACAACTGCGCCTCTGAGATTTTGCGCCTGATAGATGTGGTACGTCCAGAGCAGCACTTATTAAGTCAGCTGCCTTATGCCGTTATTCCATCAGATGTGGTACAGCTGCTGAACAAAGAAGGTTTTCTTGCTAGCACCAATTATACGCCGGCTGATAGTACCTTACGCCAAGCGCAATTGAACAAAGTCAAACAGGAGCGTGAGCAGCTCGGCTACCATAACAACCCAAAACAGACGATTAATGAGATTAAGTCGGCCCAGCTCAATAAAGTTTCGAGCATGTCAGCTGATGGTCAGGCGTTACTCACTCACCAGATTGCGGTCTCAGATACCAATCCTCTCAATCGACATTCGCTGCAAATGGGCAGTATTGGCATCGGTCAGCGCGGCGATAATAATTACATCGATCTTGGGGCGCGCGCAGGCTATCACGATACCCTTGATCATCCGTCTGGTTTTCCGCAGTTCTTTGATTTAGAAGGTGCTTCTGCGACTTTACGTTTGTATGACACAGATAATGATAAAGCCAATCAGCCAAAAAGTGTGGTGTTACAGAATTTGACTTTGATTAAAGGGCGTTCTTTTAACCCTGTCAATTCGGCTAAGAAGGGCAAAACCTGGGGCGCGAGTATAGAGGCCACGCGTGTAAACGATGGCTCGCAGCAAGCCGGTACCGACCATTTAGTTGGTAGCTTGGGCTATGAGTCTGGTTGGTCATGGGCATTTGGTACGCCTAGTGCAGGTACAGGCGAGATGCCGCCGCAGCTTTGTTATACCTTTTTGGCAGGTACCGCGCAAACGGGGCGTGGTATTAATAAAGGCTTTCGTGTCGGCGCAGGCGTAAACGCTGGCTGTCGTTATCAGATTAACAATCAGTTACGTGCGCAGGCTGAATTGCAATTGCCATATTGGTATCATGGCAGCAGCGACGACTCTAATGTGCGCGGTCATTATTGGCAGCCGATATCAAGCTTAGGGCTGCAATACGATATCGATAAAAAACAAGCATTACGTATCAATGCCAATTATGAATGGCAAGATCGCATTGATGCCAATGACGATATACAGCTGTCATATCGACGTTATTTTTAGCAGCCACCAGTATTTTTAGCAGCATCTTCAAAGGCAGGCAGGAATTATGATGAATACGCATAATATATTAATTATCGGTCAAGGTGACATTGGATTACCAGTGACCAATAAGCTTGCGCAAGATGGCTTAAATGTCACAGGGCTGGCACGTAACGAGCGACAGCATTACGTGCTGGATGATAAAGCTAAATTTATGCAAGCAGATGCGTTGACGCTTAGCGCTGAGCAACTGCAAGACTTTACTCATATTGCTATCATCGTCACCCCTGATGAGTACTCAACCGATGGTTATCACAATAGCTACTTGGCGATTAACCAGCATTTAGCGTTGCTTGCGGACAAACTATCCAATCTTCAGCGTATTGTTTTTATTTCTTCAACTGGGATCTATGGGCAAGATAACGGTGAATGGATCGATAAAGATACCGTGCCGATGCTGCCTAAACGCGAAGCATCACAGGTGATATTGCAAGCAGAGCAAATGCTGAAACAAGGTTTTGATGATAAAGCAATTATCATTCGCCCAAGTGGTATTTATGGGCGCGAGCGCTTAATGCGTGTGCGTAAAGCTAAAGAGTCAGAGAAAAAGCCGATAGCAGCTGGCGTGTGGACCAATCGCATTATGGACTCTGATTTGGTCAATATTATCGCCAAAGTACTAACGATAGAGGTACCAAAGCCTGTTT
The DNA here is from genome assembly GCF_904846475.1 of Psychrobacter sp. LFX-11D. NCBI lineage: Bacteria > Pseudomonadati > Pseudomonadota > Gammaproteobacteria > Moraxellales > Moraxellaceae > Psychrobacter > Psychrobacter sp. LFX-11D. The sequence continues at coordinate 199,257 of NZ_CAJHAV010000003.1, read as the reverse complement.
ATATTGCAACCGACTATTTGCCAGTGACTTCCTTTACGCTGACCACTTGGCTATGTGAGCGACTGGGTGAAGCACTGCCAGTACTTGATGATAAGAATAGCGCCATGACCGGAAAGCGCCTACATAGCAATATTCCGTTAGCGTGGCTGACGTATCCTGATTGGCAAATGGGATATGAAGATATTTTGCGTCATCAAGACTCATAAGTTGCTATAGCGCTTAAATACGTTTTCAAATATATTGTTCATGAGTGCTGTTTTATAATAGCACTCACTTAGGGAGATTTCATGACCCAGCCTTTTACTTCTGATGAGGGTTTATTCAGTGTTGATCTTGTGGCAGAGGGTCAGTTTGCAAATAATAATGCGGCGCAATCAGCCGTTTTATTCAGTAGTGACCAGCCTGCGATTGTCCATCCTAATTTTGATCCGACGCAAGTGCCATTAGATCCTGCAAGACCGCTGACAGATATTCCAGAACCAGCGCGACGCTTAAATGGGCAATTACGCCGATTATATGGCAATGCTGCCCGTTTTTATCAGCCTGATAAGGACAGCTTGTCAAAATGGTCGCTTATTGCGTCAGAGGCATTAGCAGAACATTTATCATTACTAAACGCTGCTAAATTGATAGCGCTGCCTGATAGTTTTTATCACAATCAGAGCGAGCAGCCATTAATGTCGTCGTTAAATGAGATGGTTTTACTAGATATGTCAGATATTCAACAAGCAATTCGGGCGTATCCAAGATTGAATCGTTATGGATTTTCAGAGACAGAGAGCGAAGAGAGTGATAAAGATATTAATGCTAAAACCAAAGTATCTGCTGCACTATCTCTGCGCACCCTGACCAAACGCTATAACCCTGATGAACTTTTAAATAGTATGTATGCTGATGACTGGCACGTAATACTGCAGCCGCAGCAGTTCGAGTTAGGTGAAGGCAGCTTAGCGACTGATATTATGGCGTGTAGCGTTGCTGTTCATGCTTTAAAGCAGTGCAGCCGTCGCAAAAGTATCAACCAGAGTTATAGTGCCGCGCAAATTTGCCAGCATATACGCAGCTACTTACTCAGTCAGAGTATCTGTGAGCCTGCTCAGCGGCATGCCTATCGCCAAATTCGAATTTTTGCAGGGCATGTGATCATAGCCGCTCATCATTTGGGCTGGAACATTCAAGTGAGTCGTGATGGTCACTGTTATTTTGACCTCTCTTCACGTTGCGGTCTTCTGACCCGATATCCCAATATGCAAGATTATGATATCAATGGTTGGTCAAGTTAAGCGCCAACGCCTATAATGCGCGTCATAGTAATCATTTTTAAACCTTTCTTTTTGTTCATAGGAATTCTCTAATGCCCCATGCCCAATACGCTAACAATGTCCCATTTTCATCTCATGCCTTTATTCAACTGGCGTTAGACAACCAAGTCTTAAAGTTTGGCGAGTTTGTCTTAAAGTCTGGTCGCATTAGCCCGTATTTTTTTAATGCAGGTTTGCTTGCATCAGGTGAGATGTTGTCGCTATTAGCACGTGGTTATGCAGATGCCTTAGCTGAACAGATGGCTGCTACAAATGAGGGTAAAGGCGCACAAGAACTGGTTATTTTTGGTGCCGCTTATAAAGGTATTCCGTTTGTGGCAGCAACTGCACAGGCTTTATGGCTACATCATGGTATCAATGCCAACTGGGGTTACAACCGTAAAGAAGCCAAAACACACGGTGAAGGTGGTAATTTGGTCGGCGCTGACGTCAGTGGCAAGGCGGTTTGGGTATTGGATGATGTCATTACCGCTGGTACAGCGATGCGTGAAGTGGTTGAGATTTTAGAACAAGCTGGCGCACATGTTGCTGGTATTATTGTGGCGCTTGACCGTAAGGAAAAAGGCTTAGCAGAGCGCTCGGCAATTCAGGAACTGGCGGCAACGTTAAACGTTCCAGTGCGCGCCCTTGTCGATATTGACGACTTAATCAGCTATCTGGCAGAGGGTGGTCATTCGAATCAAAATGCAACCCAACTTGCAAAAATGCAGCATTACCGTGCTCAATATGGCGTATAGTTAATCGAAATCTTTGCTAACTATATTTGCCTATATGGGCATGCTGATATGTGATTTGTATGTATTTTATCTATTAATAACATCCTGTAAATGAGTATTCTTATGAGCCTAGAACAGCCAAAAAAATCTTTGAACATACTTGTGATTATGGATCCCATCGAGCAAGTTAATTATAAAAAAGACACCAGTCTGGCTATGATGTGGTCGGCCCAAGATCGCGGTCATCGTCTGGGTTACTGTCAGATTCATGATTTATGGCTTGATCGTGGGCAGTTGATGGTCGATACGCAGTCAGTCACTGTCAAGCGTGATCCTGAGGATTTTTATACGTTAGGGGATAAGACGACAGGTTCGGTCAGCGATTATGATGTGATTTTGATGCGTAAAGATCCACCGTTTGATATGCGCTTTATTTATGCAACTTACATGCTTGATCATGCCAAAGCCGCAGGTGTACTGGTCGTCAATGACCCACAAGCCATTCGTGATTGTAATGAGAAATTGTTTGCCACTTGGTTTAGTGACTATATGAGCCCAACGATTGTGACCAGTAAACAGGCTCACATTCGCAAATTTATCGCTGAGCAGCAAGACGTTATTGTCAAGCCATTAGATGGTATGGGCGGTACGGGTATATTCCGTTTGACTGCTGATAGCCCAAATATTGGCGTGACGCTTGAGATGTTGACTGAGCTTGAAACGCTACCGATTATGGCGCAGCGTTATCTACCAGAGATTAAAGAAGGTGATAAGCGCGTACTTATTGTCGATGGCACTGTGGTTGACTATACCTTGGCTCGTATTCCAACAAAGGGTGAGACGCGTGGCAATCTTGCCGCTGGTGGTAGCGGTGTAGCCATGCCGCTGACCGATATCGAACGCCAAGTCGCAGAAGTGGTCGCGCCTATTGTCAAAGCAAAAGGTTTAATGTTCGTTGGTTTAGACTTAATTGGCGGACGCATTACGGAAATTAATGTCACCAGTCCAACCTGTGTGCGTGAGATTGACGACCAATGCGGTACAGATATTGCGACCGACTTTATCATCGCAATAGAGCGAAGACTGGCAATCTGATAAGCTGCTAAAGTTTGTTAGTTAAATAAGCTGTAAGGATAGAGTAATGTAATGCTCATCTACTGGCACAATGAGTAAAAATAGTTGTGCTAACATAGATCGTTAAAACGTCAGGGAACTAGTGTTTTGATAACGATTTCGCGGTATTTACCAAAGCCAAGTCGCGATTATTCACGGCTTGGATTTTTGTTATTGGTCGGGCAGAAATGACTATATATCAGACCACGATTTACACTATACTATGCGGGCTTTTAAACAGCTCTAATGACCCGATGAGTAAGATGGCTATAGGACAATAAGTCCTTCATATCAATACAAAAAAGATAGGCAGGCGTTTCATGAAGACACCGCACATATTAATGATGGCTGCTGGTACTGGCGGGCATGTATTTCCAGCACTTGCGGTTAGTGAAGAACTGACTAAGCGCGGTGCGGTGATTCATTGGTTAGGCACACCAAACGGCATGGAGAATGGTTTGGTGGCGCCAACCGGTTATCCTTTTCATGCGATTGAGATGCAAGGCTTACGCGGTAAAGGGATTGGGCGTTTGCTTAAAATGCCCGTGACCTTGCTGTCTGCGACTATGGCGGTTATCAAAATCATTCGTGGTAATAATATTGATGTAGTGGTTGGCTTTGGTGGTTATGTCAGCGCACCCGGCGGCATAGCAGCCCTTTTGACTAAGACACCGCTTATTATCCATGAGCAAAATGCCATTGCTGGCATGAGTAATCGCTACTTGGCAAAGATGGCGACCAAAGTCTTGCAAGCGTTTGAAAATACCTTTGGTAATAGTCAGCTTGATGCAAAACTTGAAACAGTTGGTAATCCAGTACGTAACGCGATTACTGGTGTCGCCGAACCTATAGCGCGTTATGATATAAATGACCGCTCAGCATTAAAACTGCTAGTGGTTGGCGGCTCACTGGGTGCACAAGTGCTAAATGAGACCGTGCCAAAAGCACTGGCGTTAATAGAACGTCCGTTTGAGGTACGTCACCAATGTGGACGCAATAATGAAGCTGCCACACAAGCAGCTTACGATGAGCAAGATTTAAGTATGCACAAGTTTACCGTACAGCCATTTATCGATGATATGGCAGCGGCTTATAACTGGGCAGATATTATTGTTTGCCGTGCTGGTGCGTTGACCGTTACTGAAATCCAAAATGTGGGTATTGCCGCGATTTTTGTACCATTACCAAGTGCGGTTGATGACCATCAAACGGCAAATGCGCGGACGTTGACATTACATAAAGCGGCGATTCTATTACCGCAAAATGAATTGACGCCCAAACGCTTGAGTGAAGAGCTTGCAGCCCTTGATCGACCTGCTTGCTTAGAGATGGCAAAAAAAGGTCATGCGCTTGCCAATCGTCAAGCCTGCCAGCACGTTGCCAATATTATCTGGCAAGCTTTGTAGATAAACAAATAAACACCCGATATTTTTGCCTTATTATATTTTATCCGTCTTATAAAAAGAGAAACCCTTATGCCAACCTCTGCTAAAGCCTTAACCAAACGTTTGATTGAAATACCAGAAATGCGCCGTATTCAGCATCTACATTTTATTGGTATTGGTGGTTCGGGGATGTGTGGTATTGCTGAGGTTATGAATAATCAAGGCTATCAAGTGAGTGGTTCTGATATTACTGAGAGCTTAGTGACCAAACGTTTGGCGCAGATTGGTATTGATATTGCTATCGGTCATGATTCCAAAAACATTGCCAATGCCGATGTCATTGTTGTATCGTCTGCCATTGATCGTAGCAATCCCGAAGTAAAAGCAGCACTCGAAGCACGTCTTCCGGTAGTGCGCCGTGCCGATATGCTTGGTGAATTGATGCGTTATCGTCACGGTATTGCTATTGCTGGGGCGCATGGTAAAACCACCACGACCAGTTTGCTGACCACTATGATGGCAGAAGGCAATTTAGATCCTACTTATGTGATTGGCGGTAAGCTTAATGCTTCGGGCAAAAATGCCGCGCTTGGTAGCAGTCGTTTTCTAATTGCCGAGGCTGATGAGTCTGACGCCTCATTCTTGTCATTGCATCCGATGGCGGCGATTGTCACCAATATTGATCAAGATCATATGGAAACTTATGGCAATAGTTTTGATAAATTAAAGGCAGCTTATATCCAGTTTTTACAAAACATGCCGTTTTATGGTTTGGCAGTGGTCTGCGGTGATGATCCTGAGCTGTACGCGATGATTGATGATATTGGGCGTCCAGTATTGACCTTTGGTCTTGAGCCATTTAATGATGTACAAGCCGTTGATTTGGTCACCGAAGGTACAAAAACCCATTTTACAGTACTACGCCGTGATCATGAGCCATTGCGTCTGACACTGAATATTCCGGGCGTGCATAATGTCTACAATGCGCTTGCAGCCATTACTATGGCGACTGATGAAGGCGTCGATGATGCTGCAATCACCCGTGCGCTACAGAAGTTTGAAGGGGTTGGTCGTCGTTTTGAGCAACATGCCTCTGTGGAGATAGATGATGGTAATGTGCTGCTGATTGATGATTATGGTCATCATCCAAAAGAAGTTGATGCCACCATCAAAGCGGCGCGTCAAAGCTTTCCTGAGCGCCGTTTAGTGATGATGTTCCAGCCTCATCGTTACAGCCGTACCCGTGACTGCTTCGATGATTTTGTCGAAGTACTCTCAAGTGTTGATGAGTTATTATTGTTGGATGTCTACTCTGCTGGTGAAAGCCCTATCGCTGGTGCGGACACCAAAGCCTTAGCACGTAGTATACGTTTGCGCGGTGCCGTCGAGCCAACGATAGTGGATAAAGACAATATTGCCCCTGTCATGCAGCGATTATTGAAAGCAGGTGATATGCTGATCACCCAAGGTGCGGGTAATGTCGGGCAAATAGCTATCGATCTCGCCGCCAATAATCTTTATATCAAATAAGCCTTAGAAGCATTAGAAGCATTGCTTTAAAAATATTAGGAGCACTAACGATGACCATGAATAATACTGAAGAAAATAATAATATTGATGAAGATGGCGTTAATGTTGAGCAAAACGCTACAGATAACAGTAACAACAACATTAAAGGCAATGTTCAAAATAACGCTGCCCCTATTATCAATCCAGAAACAGCTTTAGCAGCTGCTGCACAAGCAGAGCAGGATAAAGTAGCTAACAATAGCCAAAGCGCTAATACGTTACCCGCTATTAAAGAAAGTAAAGTAAAAGAGGCGAGTGAGTTTGGTAGAGTTGCTGTCATTTACGGTGGTAATAGTAATGAGCGTAGCGTGTCTTTAGACAGCGGTGCAGCTGTATTGCAAGCACTACAAAACCAAGGGGTTGATGCCACGCATTTTGATCCTAAGCATCAAGACATTACTGAACTACGTCAGTATGATCGTGTATTTAATGTCTTACATGGTCGGGGTGGCGAAGATGGTCTGCTGCAAGGCGTGCTACAGTGGTTTGATATTCCTCAAACCGGCTCAGGTATTTTAGCGTCAGCACTTGGTATGGATAAAGTACGTACCAAACAGCTGTGGCAAGGCTGCGGATTATCGACTGCACCGTTTTCACTGCTAACCGCTGATACCGACTGGCAGCAGGTGGTTAATATGTTAGGACTACCCCTGATTATCAAGCCTGTTCATGAAGGCTCAAGCATTGGTATGACTAAGGTTAATAACCTTGATGAGCTTCCTGCTGCCTATGTAACCGCCGTACAATGTGGCGATGTAGTGATGGCGGAGCGCTGGATAACTGGTCGCGAGTTTACTATCGTTATCATTGATGATGAAGCTTATCCTGTCATTCGCCTAGAGCCTGCGGATATCACCAATTTTTATGATTTCGAAGCCAAGTATAATCGTAACGATACCAGCTACTATATCCCTTGTGGTTTAAGTGCGGCGGATGAAAAGCATTTGCAAGATCTAAGTTTATCAGCGTTTCGTGCCGTTGATGCAAAAGGCTGGGGACGTATCGATGCGATGCAAGACGAAGCGGGCAACTTTTGGCTACTTGAGATTAATACCGTACCGGGAATGACCAGTCATAGTTTGGTGCCAATGGCAGCCAAAGCTCGTGGTATGGATTTCGAGAGCTTGTGCTGGCATATTTTGGCGCAAACGGTGTAACACTTTATTAAGTAAGTCACTGCCTATATAAAACAAGCTGTTCTTAGTAATTATACAAGAGTGAGTATTTCAATAAATGAGGTATTTAAACTATTTATCATTGTTAAATAGTAGCTTCTCATTATTCGTAATGTATCGCTATAGCTGCTATACCACAGCTTCGTGTAAACTTGTGTAAATTCGTTAGTAGTAGTAGGGGTTAGGCTATTGTTTGAAGGTAAAATGCGTTAATATTGTAACTATCTAGTGGTTTTGGTGATAGTTATGCAACGCTTTGGTAAGTCCTTCATTAAATAAGAGAAATGTTACATTTAAAGGCCGATAAGCACACTTTATATTGCCATTTAAAGTTACGAATTGATAGCATATCTATTAAGTAGATTTTACACCTGCATAATGGTGATAAGCGCTTTTGCATAAATAAAAAAGATCATCGATCTACGTAAATATGAATCGAATGTATGAAATATACAGATTATTTTGATTAAATATAGGGACGAAGTTTAATATGGCTCAAACTGTCAATGACGTCGCTGACTTGATGAGTGATAAAACCCGTCACCCAAAATCAAACTTTCAAGTACCCACTGCAGTTAGATACTTTTTTACCGTATTGGTGCTTGGGTTATTAGTGCTGATATTGATAATGGGCGGTAAGGCTTTACGTGACGCACCTCCAGCAGCTATTCATGTCGATCATCAAGGATTGACGGTTGCCGAATATCGGGCGCTACAGCATGTTATGAATCAGCAAAGTGTGAGCAGCTTTTTCACCTCTGATTTGCAAGCGCTGAGAGATATTACCACTGGTTTGGCTTGGGTTGATCAGGTCAGTATCAGTCGTGACTGGCAAAAAGGTATTGTGGTTACCGTATTGCCTAAGCAAGCAGTGGCAAATTTTGGTACTGAGCGTCTAGTGGATGCAACAGGGAATGTGTTTGTCCCTGCTGATAGTAGAGATTTAACGCAAGAGAACTTTGCAACTTTGCAAGGCAATATGACTCAAGCGCCGGTTATTATGCAACAGATGCAGCAAGTCAATGACTGGTATGCTCCGCTTGGCTTACAAGTTGAAGATATTATTTTGTCGCCAAGAATGACTTGGCTGATTCGTTTTGATAATGGGTTACGTATTATCGTTGATAATGAGAATACAGCACAAAAGCTACTGAACTTAAGCCAGCTGCTGGGTAATCAATTAAAAAACCGCCGTGATGAGATACAATCAGTAGATCTTCGTTACAAAAATGGATTTACGATTGCATGGAATATAGCAGTGCCAAAAGATAATGATACACCCGTAAACGAAAAACCAACAACTGAAGCACCTCTATAAGTAATATATAAAGTAGCCAACACGCTAAACTTGTCTGCTTTATTTTTTATACAGAGTATACATACGTTATTATCAGCTGATAATAGACTTATTTTAATGATTTAATGGAGACATCATTTGTTCTCCTGTTTAGCGATAATTTGTCTGGTACCATGAAAAATACTGAAAATTTGGTTGTTGTCCATTTAAGTGCCACGGCAGTTTATGTCGTCATTGGTAGTGTTGTGTCTGCAAAAGACATCCGTATTATGGGTGTGGGACAAGTTAAGAATAGCGACTTTTATCAAGGTCAAATCAAGCATCGTGAACGCTTGCAAGGCGCTATCAAACAGGCTATTCAAGAAGCGGAAGATACCGCTAATTGCCGTGTGCATAGTGTCTGGCTTACGCTGGCAACTCCTGAGCTATTGAGCAAAAATAGTGCGGGCGATGTTAGAGTAGAAGATGAATTCGTTCGCGCTAAAGATATGGTGCAAGCACTCTCAAATGCCAAATCGCAAGATTTGTCATCTGACTATTATTTGATGCATTGTTGTCAGCAAGGTATTTATATCGATAACCAAGAGTTTATGGTTGATGATGCCATTGATATGGTGGCGCACAATATAGCTGTGATGTATCACATGATGATGATGCCAGTTGCTGGTCGTCAAAATATCCAAAAACTATTGCAAAGCTGTGATGTGGGCATTGATCATATTGTCTTCGATGCGGTAACGAGTGCCGAATATAGCTTGATGAGCGAAGAGCGCCAACAAGGCGTTTGCTTGGTAGATATAGGTGCCAGCACCACAAGTATTTGCGTTTATAAGGAAAATAAGCTGATTTTTACCCATTGTATCGCAACGGGTAGTCATGAAGTGACGATGGATATTTCAGCAGACGTTGGTATTTCGATGATAGAGGCTGAAAAGCTGAAAAAATCGCATGGTACAGTGGATGTGAACAGCGTAGATCCAAGCTCATTTTTCCTATTTAAACCGCAAGGGTCAGGTGATGAAATCAACATTGGTATCTACAACCTTGCGCGTATTATCGAAGCCCGTTACGTGCAGATTTTCACTGAAGTAATACGCCAGTTACATGAAGCGGATTTATTAGGCTATATTGATAAGGGCATTGTGCTCACAGGCGGCGGTAGTGCGATTAAAGGCATGATACCGTTTGCGAAAAAATTATTAAAAATGCCAGTGGTATTAACCAATACGCATCCTGCGATTAGTGCTTATAATCATTTTGATAATGATGAATCCTTTAAGCAGCTGAATCTTCAGGTTAATGATCGGGCTTATCAAACGGCATTTGGTACACTATTATATAGCCAAAGCGAGCAGTTTCGGCGCAGTGAAAAAAGCGAGCCTGAAGCGATTCAAAAAAATCGTGTGACGGGTGTTTTTCAAAGTGCTGGTCAACGTTTTGCCAGTGTACTGAAAAAGATATTATAATTGTCCTGTAATCTTGCTGAAAATCTATTTACCCAATTAGATAAGCGGTTTGTCAACTAGACCAAACAAGCATATTAAAAGCAATACCCTGTATAATAACGGCATATCTTGGTTAAGCATTACTATTTAAGCCATGGCCCTGTTTTAATCAAATACATTTATATATAGTAAGTCGATAGCGCGCCATATGCGTGTGTTACCACGTATCGACCATCACGCTATCTGCAACTGGAGAAACTTTTTTATGTCAAAATACACCATGCCAGATGATAATCAGCTTCAAAATAATGGCCAAGCAAGCTTCACTGTATTCGGTGTAGGCGGCGGCGGCGGTAATGCAGTTGAACATATGGTACAGCAAGGGATTAGAGGTGTAACATTCGTCTGTGCCAATACGGACAAACAGGCGCTTGATCGTTTGACCGCACCGCATAAGTTACAACTTGGCGCAAAAACCAACCGTGGTCTTGGTGCAGGAGCGAATCCAGAAGTGGGTCGTGAAGCAGCAGAAAGTGACGAAGAAGCAATTCGTGCACTGCTTGAGCATTCAGATATGGTCTTTATCACCGCTGGAATGGGTGGTGGTACGGGCACTGGTGCTGCACCAGTCGTAGCGCGTATTGCCAAAGAAATGGAAGTATTGACCGTTGCTGTAGTCACCACGCCGTTCAAATTTGAAGGCGGCAAACGTATCAAGGCTGCCAAAGCGGGTATCGAGCAGCTGACTAACTTTGTAGATTCTATCATTACAATTCCAAATGATAAGTTGATGAGTGTCTACGGCAACATCTCTATGCAAGATGCGTTTAAAAAAGCAGATGATGTGCTATTGCATGCAGTCCAAGGTATTGCAGAGACCATCGCTAGCGAAGGTATGATCAACATTGACTTTAACGATATCCGTACCGCAATGACCGCTAAGGGCCATGCGATGATGGGTATCGGTCGTGCCAGCGGTGATGATCGTGCGCGTCAAGCGACTGAAAAAGCCATCAGATCGCCATTACTTGATGATTTGCGCCTAGAGAATGCCAAAGGCTTACTCGTCAACGTGATTTCATCTGAATCCTTATCTCTAGATGAGATGAGCAAGATCAGTGTGATTGTCGAAGAAATTACTGATATCGATGAAGCGCATATCTTCTATGGCTCAGTGATTGATGAAAAAATGGGCGACGACTTGCATGTGACGGTTATTGCAACTGGTTTAACCTTAGATGAAAACGCTGGTGAAGAGCCTGAAGTGGTTGAGCAGCCTGTGCCTTCTGTAAATAGTACGCAACCTGTTGATCCAAACTTGCATACCAGTGCCTTGAACAGTCAAAAACAGTCTCAAGCTCAATATCAAGAAAACCCAATTCGCTCTAATACTGTGCCTGAACAGACTAAAACTAAGACCAATAGCATTCAAGACTATCTAAAGCGTCAGCAGAACAAATAGATATCATTCGTATAAATATTGCTCTCTAAAAAAGCCAGTGTTCAAACGCTGGCTTTTTTGTGCCTATTCATAATTTCTGCTATTTACCAACTACTTATATATTGGTTATTCCTATTTATAAGAAGATACTACCTCAGCCTAATAATTTAGGCAGTATTTTCAAGAGATGAAGCCTTTCAAAGCCCGATATTTCATAGCCGTCGGTTGGTGATTGCGACTAAACAGTCACCGATAATAATGCTTCGATAAGTGTTATCAATCAAAGAGATAGGTAAATTAACGCTTTTTATCGCTAGCGAACAGGGTTCGGGTAATGATACACTATGGCAATTGTAACAAAATATGTGAGAAGACAGCCATGAATCAACGAACCATAAAAACAGCAATTGCTGTTACAGGTACTGGTCTTCATAGTGGTCAACCTGTTGATTTAGAATTTCATCCGCAACCAATCGATACTGGAATCGTCTTTGAGCGTTCTGATATTACTGGCAGCACGCCAATTCCTGCCAGTGCCTTTTTGGTACAAGATACCATGATGTCATCTAATCTGGTGTTTGGTGGTACACGTGTCGGCACGGTTGAGCACTTGCTGAGCGCGATAGCGGGACTTGGCGTTGATAATCTATTAATTCGTGTATCGGCATCAGAGATACCTATTATGGATGGCAGTGCTGCGCCTTTTGTAGGACTGTTATTGCAAGCTGGTTTTTGCGAACAGGATGCTTCAAAGAAATTTATCAGGATTGTACGTACTGTACGTGTCAAAGTTGACGATAAATGGGCAGAGCTACGTCCTTATAATGGATTTGAGCTTAATTTCGAGATTGATTTTGATCATCCTGCGATTGATAAAAACTTTCAGCATGCCCAATTGCAGTTTTCAACCCAAAACTTCATTGAGCAGCTGAGTTCAGCACGCACTTTTGGTTTTTTACGTGATATCGAAGCCATGCGTCAGAACAATCTGGCATTAGGCGGTAGCATGGACAATGCGATTGTTATCGATGAAAGTAATATTTTGAACGAAGAAGGTCTGCGTTTTAATGACGAATTTGTTCGTCATAAAATTCTAGATGCACTTGGTGATTTATATCTGATTGGATATCCGATTTTGGGTCGTTTTAATGCTTATAAATCCGGTCATGCTTTAAATAACTTATTGGTACGTGAGATTTTATCTGACCATAATAACTTTGAAATTGTAACTTTTGATGACAATGTAACATGTCCTATCGAATATTTACCTTTGAACGGTATAACTGTCGAAGGATGAATACAGGAATATACACGAAGTATCGAAACATTTACGCAATATTACATAAAATGGTTATAAGTAGAGTGAAATAATATTCATTTAAGTGGATATATATTTCTTTATTTTATGATAACTTGCCTGTATAGTAGATGAGATAAAAGCTGTAGCGAATAGCAAAATCATTTGTCAGTGAGGTTCACAATGTGAATGCCACTGACAGATGATTTTTTTTGTTTTTGAAATTACAAAAACCCAGCCTGAATCGTATCATTTACCAGATTAGTTTACATAACTTTACATTATCTGCAGGGGTTTTTTACGGATTTATAAGGCGTAATAGTGCTTTTTTGAGGTTTTCATCAGTGGTGACATGCTCTGCTGCCTGTGATATAGTCCGCTTTGTGTTTTGGCTAAGAGCCTGATTTTCATGGGCTTTAACGGACATTGAGCGTGATGCTGACAAGCCTGATGATGATTTAGAATAATTATTATTGGTAGATTTATTGGCTATGACGACGCGAATTTGCTTGAGTTGTTTAAATGTAATTGACTGCTCTTTTAACACTTGCAAATATGCGCTCTGCAAATAGCGAATATGATTGGCAGCAGTGACTGATTCGACACTGAGTGTCAATTGCTCAGACGTTAAGCCTACGACCCAGCAGTTATTGAGGATTTCCTCAGGTAGACAATCTACCAAAAGCGCTTTTATTTCAGTGGTCGCTTGCACATATAAACGCATACTATCAGATAGGCTTTGAGGTAGCGCACTACCAGCAAAAGCTTGATGATCGATAAGAGTGGCAAGGCGGTTAGGGTTTTTTTTGGACATCGTAATGACTCATCTAATAGGTGAAAAATCGATACTCATAATAAACATGCTCTAAACGCTCATTTTTAAAGCAAGGTATGACGTAGCAAACGATTTATGTAGTAGATGATTAAGCTGCTAATGATATCAGCATCAGCTACTTAAGAAGTAAAAGAGCGATTGTACTAAATATTTTATCATGTTTATTTCATGATTATATTCTCTAAACTAATTCATGCTTTGTCACGGATGACGAGCAATTCTGTTTTCACAATAGGTAGTAAATTTATGAAACAAGCTTTATTAATTTTATCAGTATTGGGAATGGGCGTAGCACAGACAAGTGGTGCTGCCGAAACAACCTTTCAATCAAATAATACCTTGAGTCATACCATCACCAATATCACTACTTCTGCGAACTACGGTTCTAGTCGTAACATCTACAGCACCAACAGCGGTGCATATGTTTCTAGCAACGATGAAATCAGCCAAGCAATTGATAATTTAAGCGCGCATGCAAAACAAAAAGAATATCAGCTTGCTTCGCTAACCAATCGTTTGTCTTATGAGCAACGTCAGCAGAAAGTAAGTTCAGTGCCAGATCGTTATTCGGCGCCTGCTATTGCAGCAGCGAATGCTTCACGAGTCGCTTTATCTAGTAGCACAGGCTATTGCGCTCGTTATGTCCGTAAAGCGTTACAATCAGCGGGCTACGAATTCACGCCTAATCCTTCAGCGTATCAATATGCGTCTCGCGGCACACTGTCACAAGCGGGTTTTACTAAAATCAGTAATAACATGGAACCACAGGTTGGTGATGTGGTTGTTTATGACCGTACCTCAAGTCGTCCTCATGGCCATATTCAAATATTTGATGGTAATGACTGGGTGTCTGACTTCCGTCAAAACAGCATCAGCCCATATAGCGGTCATTACAACTATACGACGTGGCGCGATGCTAGATACGTCGATGATGCTTCAGATCGTGGTATCTACCTAGCTATGGCTGACAAATAAGTATCAGTTAAGCGCTCTCTCCGGACTCAGTAATGCTCTTTATGACATTACTGAGTTTTTTTATGTCTCAAATAAGGCTTGCTATTAAGTTGATATTTTTACTTGGCAAGGGCGAATAGCCTATCAAATGGTGTCCAATACTGACGATTATGAAAGTCGGGTGGCGAGGCATGTTTGGGTGCAAAGTATAGAATCGTAGCGCCAAAGGATAAAATAACACAAGGATGTATGTATTTGATAAGGGCATCATTACTGTAATCTGACTTACGATTCAATGACGTCGATGAATCTAGTGGCATTCTAAAGCTGCGTTGGTAGTGATAAGGTTCATGCGTTGATATTGGGTAGTCTATTAGCAGTTTCGGGTTGTTACCGTCTATCCAATCGATAGCAGCACGTGTCTGTCCGTCAGCGTATATAAGAGGTCTTGGCGGTAGTGTTGTAGGAGAACGATAGCTGTCAAACTGATAAAGCGCATACGGACCTTCAGGACTGGCATTGATTTCAATATAGGACATTGTCATATTGGTTTTGGAGGACTTATCACTATCTTCTGAACGGCTACTTATTAAAGAACCTGCTAAAAAGCACTCAAGGCAGGTTTGTTCCCACAGATAATCCTTAAAGCCTACTTTATCTGCTTGCCACTTTGGCCAAGCTAATAGAGCAGCTAAAGATTCAGTGGGCAACGTCATACGATATTCTAGCTGCAAATAAGCTTCTGGCTGCGCTACAAGCGTTGCGCTTACCTGTACGCTAATTTGCTGTAAAGCTTCTGGCGTCACGCCAAGTTGCTGCGCATCTTCTGCTAAGGTTTCAGTTGCTAGATATAAATCAAAACTATGGCTCATTATCTTATTATCTCAAAAAGTATTAGCATCATAAAACATGATATAGCTGCTAACGAATATCGCATGTTAAATAGTGAACTATAAATGACATAAAAGCCGCGAGCAAAGTTGCATCGCGGCTTTTATTATTCACCGTCATCATCTGTCTAAAAATAAATCAGCAGGCTATTTTAAACCACTTTATATACAACAGACGATATAAACTTAGCAAGTAATGAGGCATTACACATTACGAGCAAGATTTGAAAGCTTAGGATTGGCATTTGGGTTTTTGCGTAGCAATAGCGCCATACGACCAATTGAGTGAATCAAAGTTGCCTTTGCAGTAGCAGCAAGCTCAGCGCCGATGACATCACGCTCTTCCTTGGTACCAGCAGGCAATTTTACTTTAATCAGTTCATGATCTGATAAGGCGCGATCAATCTCTTCAGTAATGCTTGGCGTAACACCTTTATTGCCAATCATGACAATCGGTTTCAAATCATGACCAATGCCTTTTAAGCGTTTGATGGTTGCGTTATCAAGTTGCATAGAATTCCTAGGGGTTGGTAAAAACAAAATATAATAAAATTTAGAGCAATTCATGACCATTATAATTAATCTATGATCATCTTGCATGAGATCAGCAGGATTTTGCACGATTTTACGTGATGAAAATGTTAAACTGCCATTATGGGTACATTATAAACGCTACGCTCTTATAAAGCAGTGTTTTCACTAAGAAAAATTAACGGTTTAGCCTTTTGAAGCTAATAAATAGCTTGATAGTATTGAAAATCATAGTTAATAGTGTTTTTGATTGCATGGTTGTAGAAAGTAATATAAAGCAAAAAGTATATTAAGACATTAGTTAATAAATACATATGCGCATATAGAAAAGCACGTTATAGGAGCAGGAATTTTGGCCACACGTATTGAAAACAAAAAATTGTCAAAGAGCAGTAGTGCTTGGATGAAAGAGCACATTGATGATCACTATGTGCAAAAGGCCCAAAAAGATGGCTACCGTGCTCGTGCTGCTTATAAATTATTAGAAATAAATGAAAAAACCAATCTGATCAAAAAAGGTATGACCGTTGTTGATTTGGGTAGTGCCCCTGGCAGCTGGTCTCAAGTGGCTGGTCACTTGGTTGGGGAAAAAGGTATCTTGATTGCCTCTGATATTTTGCCGATGGATACCTTGCCGGAGGTTACCTTTATCCAAGGTGACTTTCGCGAGCCAGAAGTGTTTGACCGTATCATGGCTGAGGTTGGTGATAAACAAGTTGATGTGGTGCTGTCTGATATGGCGCCCAATACAGCAGGTAATAGTGCCATTGACCAGCCGCGTATGATGTACTTATGTGAGCTGGCGGTCGATTTCGCGCTGGCAACCTTACCAGAAGGTGGCGCGCTTATTATGAAAGTGTTTCAAGGCGAGGGTACACAAGAATTACGCAAGCAGATGCAGGCGGATTTTAGTAAAATCCGTAGTATTAAGCCTGGTGCTTCTAGACCGCGCTCAAAAGAGATATTTTGGATCGCAATTAAGTAATATGAAATGAAACTCTCACCTCAAAATTAGCCAGTTAAAATCATTGAATGAAAACGGCTACAATCGTTAACTGAATAAATGGGAATGCTGCTTGAATTATTCAGGTTAATACCACATATCATGATATATTAACTTTGTTTGAAATCAACTCTTAAGCATTTTTCTAAGTGCTTATATGATATTTTTAGCAAAGTCGTCTGACAGTAAGCGCCTTATAAACTCAGTTATTTATCGTTATTGCGCGGCTTATTTCTCTAATAAAAAAATAAGGTTGTTTTATACCTTAGATTTGCAATGAGAAATGATAATTCGCCAATAGACCTTGAATAGCGAGACATACGTTTATATATAGACGTCACGTGTTTAGTAAACACACCAATAAGTATGGGATGGGAATAACTAGTGAGCGACATGGTAAAAAATACCTTATTGTGGCTGGTGGTAATCGGCGTTTTAGTGCTGGTGTTTAGTGGCTTTGATAAATCATCTGAGCCCGATAACCTTAACTACTCTGAATTTGTGACCGCTGTGTCAGAAAATCAAGTAGCCAGTGTTGAGATCGATGGCGAGCAAATCACCGGCGAGAAGAAAAATGGTTCTGAATTTGAAACCATTCGTCCAGCTGTGATGGATGACGAGCTGATGCCATTGCTGCGTGAAAATAAAGTTGAAGTCCAAGGCACTGCACCGAAGCGCCAAAGCGTATTGATGCAATTGCTGATAGCCAGTTTCCCAATTTTGCTGATTATTGGTCTGTTTTTATTCTTTATGCGTAATATGCAAGGCGGCGCTGGCGGTAAAGGCGGTGGACCGATGAGCTTTGGTAAATCAAAAGCCAAAATGCTAACCGAAGACCAAATCAAAGTGAATTTTGAAGACGTTGCTGGTTGTGAAGAAGCCAAAGAAGAAGTCGTGGAAGTCGTCGAGTTCCTACGAGACCCTGATAAATTTACCAAGCTTGGGGCGACGATTCCACGCGGTATCTTGATGGTAGGTCCTCCAGGTACGGGTAAAACGCTATTAGCAAGAGCTATTGCTGGTGAAGCTAAAGTACCTTTCTTCTCGATTTCAGGTTCTGACTTCGTTGAGATGTTCGTCGGTGTTGGTGCGTCACGTGTCCGTGATATGTTTGAGCAGGCGAAGAAAAGCGCGCCATGTATTATCTTTATTGATGAGATTGATGCTGTCGGTCGTCATCGTGGTTCCGGTATGGGCGGCGGTAATGATGAGCGTGAGCAGACATTGAACCAATTATTGGTTGAGATGGATGGATTTGAAGGCAACGAAGGTGTTATCGTCATTGCTGCTACTAACCGTGCAGATGTTCTTGATAAAGCACTATTGCGTCCGGGTCGTTTTGACCGTCAGGTGCAAGTAGGGCTGCCAGATATCAAAGGTCGTGAGCAAATTCTTAAAGTGCATTTGAAGAAGCTGCCTAATACTATTGGTGTTGACGCTCATGCTTTAGCCCGTGGTACGCCAGGATTCAGTGGCGCGCAGTTGGCGAATCTTGTCAACGAAGCAGCTTTGTTTGCTGCGCGTCGTAACAAGCGCAGCGTTGATATGAATGACTTCGAAGATGCGAAAGACAAGCTGTATATGGGTCCTGAGCGTAAATCAATGGTCATACGTGAAGAAGAGCGCCGTGCTACTGCTTATCATGAAGCAGGTCATGCGCTAGTCGCCGAGCTGCTACCGGGTACCGATCCTGTGCATAAAGTCACTATTATGCCGCGTGGATTTGCGCTTGGTGTTACGTGGCAGTTGCCTGAGCACGACCAAACCAGTATGTATAAATCAAAAATGCTGAGTGATATTGCGATTTTATTTGGTGGTCGTATCGCTGAAGAAGTATTTATCGATCAGATGTCGACGGGTGCCTCAAATGACTTTGAACGTGCGACCAAAATGGCACGAGCAATGGTAACCAAATACGGCATGTCTGACGCGCTTGGTATCATGGTCTATGAAGATGATGACAGCTCACAAGGTTACTTCGGTGGCGGTGGTCGTACGATTTCAGAAGCCACTCAGCAAAAGGTTGATGAAGAAGTACGCCGTATGCTAGAGGAGCAATATGATATCGCTCGTGAATTGATTGAAGGCAATCAAGAAAAGATGCATGCTATGGTTGATGCCTTGATGAAATGGGAAACCATTGACCGCGATCAGCTGCAAGATATCTTAGCGGGCGAACAACCTCGTCCACCAAGAGTCTATCAGCATCATGAAGTGAACTTATCAAAAAATGATGTGAAAACAACCGGAATGACCCCTCCGCCATTACCAGCGATGTAAAAGTTACTCTTAAGTTTTGAATAAAAAAAGCCCTTTTGACAAAGGGCTTTTTCTTTATTACCAATTTAGAATGACATCAGATTTACTGGTATCATAAGCATTATAAGTTAGAGCTAAAATCAATTTTACGAATTCAAATTATCATGGATAAGTTATGTCACTATTCCAACCTTTAACTGCTTATACTGTGACCAGTCGTGATAAGGTTTTAGATTTATCACAGCCTCATATCATGGGCATCTTAAATGTCACGCCAGATTCGTTCTCAGATGGTGGGCAGTTTAATGCAGTTGATAAGGCAGTAGCACGAGGTAAAGAGATGATCGATGCAGGTGCTACCATCATCGATATTGGCGGCGAGTCTACCCGTCCAAATGCTGAAGTGGTGGCGACTTCTGATGAGCTACAGCGTGTGGTCCCAGTCGTGACAGCGATTAGGCAGCAGCTAGGCAATGACATATGGCTATCCATTGATACCAGTAGTCCTGAGGTTATGCACGCAGCGTTTGAAGCAGGCGCGGATATTTGGAATGATGTACGGGCACTCAAGCGTGAGGGCGCTGCGGTGATGGCAGCTAAGCTTAACATTCCTGTTATGCTAATGCATATGCGCGGTGAGCCAACTACGATGAATAATCTGGCAGAGTATGATGATGTGGTTAGGGAAGTAATGACAGAGCTAGAGGTGCGTATTGATGAAGTAACAAGCATTGGCGTCATGCGCGAAAATATTATTATTGACCCCGGTTTTGGCTTTGCTAAAAACTATCAGCATCACTGTGCATTATTGAGTGAGCTTAAGCGCTTACAAACACTCAAAATGCCAATGATGTTTGGTATTTCACGCAAGCGATTTTTAGCAGAAGTGCTGACCAAAACAGGTCTAGAAGCGCTTGCTACCACCCAACCGCTTGAGCGTGATAACGTGGGTACTGCTGCAGGTCTTTTTGCATTGCAGCAGGGGGCAAGTATCATTCGTACTCATAATGTCGCTATGATGCAGCAAGCCATAGCGTTATGGAGTCAGCTATCTGCATATGATAAACACCAATCGCTATCACTAGATGGCTGCAATTAAGTGATTATGATCAAAAATAGATTTATCGATGATAACAATTGCGAATAATAGAGTTTTGGCACTTTAATATTTATTTAAAGCCCTTTTAAACGGATGAGAATACTTTTATGACCATTAATAACCAGCCAGAGCCCACCAATGAGCAACGCCGTATTATTTATCAAGCCCGCCGTGGTCTCAAAGAGTTGGATTTTTATTTTGAACCCTATATTAAAGAGCTTTATTTAACGGCAGAAGCTGCCGAACAAGAAAGCTTTGCGCAAATGCTGACTCATGAAGACCCTGATTTATTAGATTATTTTACCAATCAAAACCGACCAGAAGATGAGGCGATATGGGAGTTGGTTAATAAGATTAAAACGTGGCGTCACAGTAAAAGTCTGAGTTAATTGTTTAAACGGTTAGTTTTATTTTTTGATTGTTAAAGTAGTATTGAGTCTTTTCTATTAATCAGAAATATTCTTTGGTAGCTCACTATGACAGCATTAACCTCGCTACGTATCGATACTGCTATTAAACCTATAAGCTACTTATATCTGCTATTTTATATGGCATTATCCAGTATCGTCATGGTATTGGCGGCGCTTGCTTCATTAGCTTTATGGCAATATGTCGTTATACTCCTCATCAGCGCTGCAGTCATTGGCTATTTAGCATTATCACGACCCATACTATTGCATCTAAGCCAGCCGCCACTTGATAAAAGTGTTTATCAAGATTGGCAGTTATTAATACGTACGAGTCGTGGGGATGCCTTGTGGCAAGCAAAGCTCGATACGGTCAGTCATTCTCATTGGGTTATCTGTTTTGATTTTAATATCGTAGAGTCTTATCAACGCCGATTTTCTGTGGCTATATTCCGTGATCAGGTTAGCCCTGAGCAATGGCGCGAGTTGACTATCTTGTCAAATATGATTGCAAACAAAACCGTTTAATTGAACTTAGTTTTAATTGTAGATGCTTACCTGCCTTATCTTACCGTACTAAATTATCTACTACATCTCATAACAAAATGCCTATCTAGAGAGGCAAATAGATTTGCTATATTGGAATTTATATTTATAGGTCGGTTTAAATAGTAGGTGATGGTAGCAGTCGTTACTTTGCTATACCAAAACCTGTATCGACGAATTTTATTATAATAAAAAGGATAAAGTTATGAGTTTGCTAGGGAATTTAGTGAGTCAAGTAGCACGTAGTGCCATGGATCCAAAGGACGCACAGCGTAATCCAGTTAATCAACGTATCAATCCGCGTCGTACCGGCGGTCTTGGTGATATATTGGGGAGTGTGCTTGGCGGTAGCAATCAGTCAGCGGGTTATAATCCACAACAGTACGAGCGCCGCTCAGCAGACAATGGTTTTGGGTTAGACGATATTATCGGCGGGTTAACAGGTGGCAAACAGCGCGGTGGCATGAGTTCAGGTACTGGTGGACTTGGTGATATTCTAGGTAGTGTACTTGTTGGTCAAACGACGAGAGGTGGCTTCGGTGGTAAAGGTATGCTTATTGCTGCCCTTATGCCTATGATACTGAGCTGGATAAAGCGCAATGGTGGATTAAGTGGTGCTCTCTCGAAAATTACCGGTATGGGCTATGAAAAACAAGCGCGTTCTTGGTTGAGTACTAATGAGCTTAACGACAATCTTGATCCTAACGATATCAATCGATTGTTCGATGATAGTGAAATACAGCAAGTCGCTGCTCATACAGGCGCTAACGAGATAGAGGTGCGTCAAGGGTTGGCTGAGCTATTACCTGAAGTCATGAACCAATTGACGCCAAACGGTAATTTAGATAACGAACCTGAAGCCAATGAAGAAATTGATCAAATTATTAGTCAACTATCAAGTCGTCTAGGGGCACTAAAATAATTAGGTTATTATTTATAGCATTTAAAACGATAAAAAAGCGCACCTGATTAGGTGCGCTTTTTTATATTTAAAATATAATAGCGAACGACAAAGGTTAAAATTGTTGCATTAAAAATTGCTAAAAACGTTCATCTAAAGTATCTAACGTATAGTTTAATGCCGCAAAGCAAATATCACTATTAAAGCCACGATACTGTAAAAAGCGCAGCTGCCTTGCTTTGTCTTTTTGTTCAGTGGGTATATCATCACCATATTTTTTGATACGCGCTGTGACTGCCAGTTTGAGCCAGTCTATACCTTCGACCAAATTATCTGCGCTGTCATCTATAAATTCACTAAACTCATCAGATTCTGCATTTGCCATATCGATAAGTTCATCGATATTATCGGGCATCGTCATCTTTTTACGATGGAATTCTTGCTTGATACGACCTCTGCCGCGTCCTTTTCTGATATTTTCACGAATCAACATTAGAGTAGTGCGGTAATCACTTTGATAGCCTTTTTCTTCGAACTCATCGAGTAGGGCATCAATTTTAGCCGCTTCTTGCTCTTTATCTAGCAATTTTTGCTTAAGCTCAGCCTTACCGTATTCGCGGCGTGACAAATAATAAAACGCCAACCAACGTAAGCGACTTTCTGCTTTGATGGCATCCATTTCCGCTTGGCGCTGCTCAGGCGTGCGCAAATATGCCTTTAGAGCAGCTGGTAGGTTGTCGATTTGGCTGTTTTGGTCGCCTCCCTGAATATCATGAGCAGCTACCGATTCAAATGCTGGTTCTGAGTTCATCAAAGCTGTATCAACGCCAGTCTCATTAATAGAGACACTATCTTCTTTATTGTCATGAACCGCATGTTTAACTTCAGCCAGCATCTCTTTGATACTTTGCGCAGCAGGTGGCTGATAAGCAGGTACGCTGTTAGGCTCAGCGTAGAAAGTAGCAGCTGGATGAAAGTGTTTTTTACGTTTTTTGGATTTGGATGAAATTTTTAAAGAGGAAGAGGCGCCAGTCGAATCTGCTGTAAAGTTAGTATGGTTATCTACTGTGCACTTCTCATCTAAATCATATGTATTTAGATGCTGAGAGCGCTTGCCAGTTTTACTGGTACTTTTAGGCTTGTCTTTATATGAGCACCTAGTAGATGAATGTTGTTCAATGGATTTCTTGTTTTCATGCGTAGAACTCGCTGAATCGGTATCCGACTCAGCGAGTATTTCAGCTAACGTTTTAATTTTCATAAGACATCATAGTTGCTGATAACGGTCTGAA
Organism: Psychrobacter sp. LFX-11D; assembly: GCF_904846475.1. Lineage (NCBI taxonomy): Bacteria > Pseudomonadati > Pseudomonadota > Gammaproteobacteria > Moraxellales > Moraxellaceae > Psychrobacter > Psychrobacter sp. LFX-11D. The sequence goes on along the minus strand of NZ_CAJHAV010000003.1, from coordinate 175,780 downwards.
AATATACCGTTATTGTACAGGTTCAGAGGCTAGTTCTTCGTTAGTCTCAGCCACGACCGCTGCTTTGTTGTCATCCTTTACGCCAAGTTTTTCAGCACGGATTTTGGCTTCTATCTCTTCAGCAATAGCAGGATTCTCTTTTAAGAACAGGACAGAATTGGCTTTACCTTGACCGATTTTCTCATCGCCATAGCTGTACCAAGAGCCCGCTTTACCAACTGCACCAATCTCAACACCCAAATCAATCACTTCGGCTAAGTGATTGGTGCCTTCACCGTAAGTAATCTCAAATTCGGCCTGGCGAAATGGCGGTGCCATTTTGTTTTTGATGACTTTAACGCGAGTTTGGTTACCGATGATTTCATCACCATTTTTGACCGCGCCAATACGGCGAATATCCATACGTACCGAGGCATAGAACTTAAGTGCATTACCACCAGTTGTGGTTTCAGGACTACCAAACATCACGCCGATTTTCATACGAATCTGGTTAATAAATAATACCATACAGTTTGAACGTTTGGCGTTACCAGTGATTTTACGTAAAGCTTGGCTCATCAAACGGGCTTGCAGACCCATGTGTGAATCGCCCATCTCGCCTTCAATTTCGGCCCGCGGCGTCAAGGCTGCGACTGAGTCAATAACGATCATATCGATTGCACCTGAGCGTACTAACATATCAGTAATTTCAAGTGCTTGTTCACCATTATCAGGCTGTGAAAGTAGCAAGTCATCCGTATTCACACCAAGCTTGCGAGCATATACAGGGTCTAAGGCATGCTCAGCATCGATAAAGGCACAAACGCCGCCCTGTTTCTGGCACGCTGCAATTGCCTGCAATGTCATAGTCGTTTTACCTGAGCTTTCAGGGCCATAAATTTCAACGATACGACCTTTTGGCAAACCGCCAATCCCGAGTGCGATATCTAAACCTAATGAACCAGTCGATACCACGTCGACATCAAGCGTTGCTGAGTTGTCACCCAAATGCATGATGGTATTTTTACCAAACTGCTTTTCGATTTGAGCTAGTGCAGCTTTAAGTGCTTTGGCTTTATTGTCGTCCATGTAGGACTCCTTGTTATCAATCATTTATAAGGATAAGTTGTATTAATATCAAAACGGCTTGTTCAATGCTATCAATGGCAATGTAAACTATCGCTGATAGCATTTTGAACTAAGCTTAGAGTAGGCAATGAGATGAGTCTTGTAGATCGCGATGTTAGTTATACATCACGCTACTATACAGTAAAATTAGATGCTGATAAAAGCGAAAAAAAGTTTAGAGATTTTAATGAGGCTCATAGTGCTTGCAACTTATATCACCAGATTATGTCTTCCTCTAACTTTATATCATTGTTTATTAGATAGGGTAATTATAACAAAATCCAAGGTATATATTGAGCATAACTGAATACTAGGCGACAATAGATGTCGTATGAGAAAACAAAAATATTTGTATATAATGCTAAAAATTGCTGTTCATATTTGAACCTGATGAGCATGCTATTTGTCAATAGTTTTGGAAGTTATCCACAATAAATAAATAAATTTTATTTAGCCAGTGTGAAACATATCATAGGATAAAATTAATATTAAAAATTTTATAAATAAATTATTTTGCTTTTAAATTATCGTTAACCTATTGATTTTAATAAATTTTTAAATCGTACAAAAAATGAACGATTTTACCTAAGCCTTTAAGCTATCTAGGCAAATGCTTGTCAAGTAGCGACTTATGCACAGGGTTATCCACAGCTTATGGGGAGAACTCACCAAGCCCTTACGGTATCAATGATTGCGCAGACAAGAGTTATCATTTAATTTACAAAACTTGGCTATTTCTGATTTTACAAGTTTAAATTTAGCAGGATTTTAGTATGGGCAATGCCTATGTTTCACATCTGTGCTGATAATTTTTTTTCGAATTGAAAGCTGTTGATACTCATCAAACATATTTATAGTCAGTTATATCAGTCTTTAACCCTTATGAGTAAAAGGTTTAAAGACTGATAGATATAAAAAAGCGGCTAAGATACTGATAAATATCTTAGCCGCTTTAAAGGAAGCCGACGTAATGCGTTTGGGATTAGTCTTTTAAATAGATTAAATCCCAAACCCCATGTCCGCTTGCTAGACCGCGGCGCTCAAACTTTGTCATTGGACGAAAGTCAGGACGGTCAGTGAAATTTCCTGCGCCTGCTTGATTGCTTAAGCCTGCAAAACCATCCAAAACTTCTACCATCCAAAAGGCATAATGTTCCCAGTCAGTGGCGGTATGGAACCAGCCACCTTGCTTTAGGCTGCGGGTGACAATCGCCATACGCTCAGGGCTAACAAAGCGGCGTTTATGATGGCGCTTTTTTTGCCATGGGTCAGGAAAGTAGAGCTGAATGCGATCGATATGGTTTTCTGGTAACTGTTTGAGTAGTTGAATGGCATCACCATTGATGATTCTGACATTACTCAAATTTTGAGTACCAGCCATATAAGCGCATTTGCCGATACCCGGCTCATGGACTTCAATGCCAACAAAATTACGACTTGGCTCGGCTGCTGCCATTTCAATGAACGAATCTCCAAGTCCAAAACCAATCTCAAGGGTCAAGGGTGCCTCACTGCCGTTTGGCAATTCAGCAAATAGCGCACGCAAATCGTCAATACCTTCAAGGTTACCATCACCAAAGCTGTTATTAACCAAGTAATGTGCAAATTCAGGCGCCGTCAATGCCAGCTCGGCATTTTTATTCATGTGCGTACGGCGTTTCATAAAGGTGTTGACGATACGAATATGCTTACTGCCGTCAGGTGCGACCTCATTGCCACTAGTAGCATTAGTGTCTAAAGATTTTTGATCATCGGTAAGGTTGGTGGCGTCGATGTTGGTATTAATATCAGGATGTTGACTCATAGGATTAACAAGGCTTAATAAATGGGTAGTGCGCTCATTATAAGTGAAATCTGTACGGCTGTGAATGAACAATACTTTTTTAATAATGTTAGCGCGTTTTATAATTTAGGTACATTATTTATCTAGTGTTTCTCTGGTCCATGCAATGCTATTAACGTTATCATATAATCTCAACAGTTAAGTTAAATGTCTTTTTAATCGCCTGTAAGGCTTGTCACTATGTTATTTATTGAGACGGATTCGCCGCCCCCTTTTTACCAAGAAAAATTGCCTCCTGCCAGACGCACACAACTGGATAAATGGTTTATCGGACATCGTAGCCAACGCTATTATCTAAAACGCTTTGAGCAGTTTGATGAACAAGGCTATCTGTCGCCAAAATGGCATTGGGCAGCATTTTTTGTGACCTTTCCATGGTTACTCTATCGTAAGCGTTATATGGATGCACTCGTCTACAGCGTGGCAGGATGGTCGTTTATTCAGCTTAATATCGCGCTAGTTTTGGTAGCGGTTGAGTTCTTAGTAATGCCTTATATTACTGATGCTTATCAGATGACGATACGCGTTAGTATTGCCGCGCTAATTTGGCTGTTTTGGTCGTTTATGGTGGCACGCTGGACGGATGCTTACTATTACCGGATGGCACGGCGTGAGATTGCCGACGCGATTAATGACTATCCACAAGATGAGCGCTTGCAAAAAGCCCATCTAAGCCAAGAGGGCGGGGTGAGCTTATTTGGGCTAGGATGGGGTTTTGGATTTTTTGCCTTTATATTAATGGTCATTAAAGTGCAGTTCTTACCCATTATCGCCAAACCAAAAGAAAACGAAGTGCTGTTTGATGCGTATGATACCGTTAAAACCACGCAAAATCATGTGGCGCTAGCGTATCGGCAAACAGGACAATGTCCGCTGGATCTGCCTATCGATAGCGGTACTGAGAAGGTGCATATTGAGATCGATCGTAGCGCAGCTGGTGTTGCAGAAACTGATTGTGTAGTGATTGCGACCATTCAAAATGTAAAACTCCCTATACGTTATCTCAATGATCAAACACTGGTCTTTTATCATCTGCCAAACAGTGATGATTGGGAATGCATCAGCTCATTGAATAAGAAACAAGCGCCGGAAAATTGTAGCCCTGATTAGGTGGCTACAAAGACTGAGAATTATTTTTGACAACAATTTCTATAGTTGAAAAAATTAATGCTTAGATTCAGTCGTATGATTATTTTCATCATCGACTGATATGGCTTGGCTTTTTAGCGCTTCATAAAAATCGCTCAAGTCCATCTTACGGGCTTTGCCAATATCTTCATCAAATAAGCTTTCAAGCTCCGCCATCGATGATTGAGCCGACTCAATCATACTGGCCTCATCATCATAAATAGCTTGTTGACGTTCAATCAGATCATCATCGTAATCACGGAAAGTTTGCACTGTCTCACGCGCTTTTTCTGGTGAGATGCCAAGCAGTTGTAACGACTCACGCGACATATCTAGCGAGGACAAATATGTCTCACGCCAGATATGACGAACCCCAACCTCACGTAATCGGTAGTAATGCTGGCGGTCACGTGCCCGTGCTAAGATAATTAAATCTGGATAGTTTTTACGTAAATATTGGGCGGTGGTGATAGAACGCTCTAAATCATCGATGGCAAGGATAAAGACACGTGCTTTTTTGATACCTGCTGCACGTAGGATTTCAGGGTTTTTTGGATCACCATAATAGACTTGGTTACCGAATTTACGGACAAAATCGACGCGGTTTGCCGAGCGCTCAATCGCGGTAAACTCAATATTGTGCATACGTAGCACACGACCGATAATCTGACCGACTCGCCCAAAGCCAGCAATAATCACCTGATGCTCATGATCTGGAATCGTGTCGTATTCGCGGCTTGGTTTGCTTTTGGCAAATAATGGCTCGCCGACTTTTTCTAATAACAAGAATGCCAAAGGAGTGAGTGCCATAGAGATGGTTACGATCAGGTTTAACGTATTGGCAAGTTCAGGTTGTAAGACGTTTTGGGCACTTGCAACACTGAACAAGACAAAAGCAAATTCACCACCTTGAGCCAGTGTAACCCCCAGTCGAATACTGGTTGGCCAGCGATTACCTGAAATTTTTGCAATCGCTGTAATCACTCCGAACTTGATAAACATCAATGCCATCGCACAGCCGATGATAAAAATGGGTTTTGCTAATATCAATTTCACATCGGTCAACATACCGACTGACATAAAGAACAGACCTAATAACAATCCTTTAAAAGGCTCGATACTGGCTTCAAGCTCATGGCGGTATTCAGAATCCGCCAACAATACACCAGTTAAAAATGCGCCCAACGCCATTGAGAGCCCGATTTGACCCATCAAAATTGACACACCCATTACGATAAATAGCGCGACCGCCGTTAGTAATTCTGACGCACCACTTGAGGCAACAAATTTAAAAAATGGACGAACGACGTAGCGACTGGCAAAAATAAGTCCAGCAAAAACCGCAAAAACTTTACCAAAATAAATCAAATCATAGCTTTGTTCACGCACCCCTGATAAGAAAGGAATGACCGCTAATAAAGGGATAACCGCAATGTCTTGGAATAATAAAATCGTAAAGGCTTCACGGCCATGAGTGCTCGATAGCTGCTGTTTTTCAGTCAGAATTTGTAGGACAAAGGCGGTAGATGAGAGCGCAAGCCCGAAGCCAACGATAAAAGCAGTATCGAGCTGCAAGCCAAAAATCTGATGTAACAGCCCCATCAATAAGACACCAGTCAAACCAACTTGCAAACCGCCAAGGACGAATATTGAGCGCCTGAGTGCCCAGAGCCTTGATGGCTGCAGCTCAAGCCCAATGATGAACAGCAGCATCACCACGCCAAACTCAGAGAAATGCAATAAGCTCTCAGCGTCACCTGCGACGTCCAGTACACTTGGACCTAATATCAATCCTGTGATCAGATAACCTAAAACCGTCGCAATACCAAAACGTTTACCAAGGGGTACAAAGAGCAGGGCTGCTCCCAAGAAAATTGTCGCTTGTAACATCAAATTTGGTGAGCTGGCGGCGGCAGCGAACATCTGGAATCCTTAGCAATGACGATAAATGGGCAGTACAACAGCAGTATTAGAAATAAAAAGCAATTTTATAACGATTATTTTTTACGATAAATCTTCCATATGCCATTATCTGCCAGCGGATTGTTATAGGCATCGTTACGGCGCTTACGCGGTGTCTGTCGACTGTCTACGATTTTAAAATCGGGTAGGACATGGACAATAAGTCCAGTTCGATAAAACCGTACCCGTTCAGGCTCTAGCATCTCACCCTTATTATCTCGGCAAAATACATAAGCACGCAAATCAATAAACTCACGGTGCGCGACCAAACGCGTCTCATCATCCTTATCAAACGCAGCAATCATACGTGCAATGTCATCAGCACTATAATCGCCGCATTTATCCGTAAGCGCCCCGACCGAGCCGAAACTCTTGGATTCTTTTGCATGGGTTTTGGTCAGATGTAGGCGCTGCACATGATATATAAACTGCGGTATCTCAAGGCTGGCAGGCAGTGGCAAATAGTCAGGCGGCAGATTGGCAGCAGGATAAAACGCCATGGCGCGTTCAAGCAAATTGTGCCAACGTTGCTGATAGGCTTGGACTTCTGCTAAGTTACCTTCATAGATAGGCATGTCACGAATTTGACGTAAGATATCAGGTGGAAACTGTGCGCCTCGAAAGCGAGCAATGTCTTCTTGCAGCGTCGATAATAAAACTTTGGCGTGTTTTTTGCCATCCTTTGAAATCGAGTCATCGATATAACTTGGGGCGACGAATGGCGCTGAGCGTCTAGACATAGCAGAAGGTCATCCATTGGTGGCAAATGTGGCGTTTCAATTTTCAGTATACAGAATTTATATTAAAAATATGACAGTGAGGCTAAATTTCTCATCATTTTTAACATGTGATTACATTGATAAAAGTCAGTGTGATATTGGTATATGCGGTATGGAGATATTTCATTTTGCTATATTTGATTACTATTAATCGCAAGATAGGGCATTAAATATGGCTTAAATGAAAAAATAGAAAGAGAAGACTTATGAATAATACTCTAGAAAATAAGCTTGCTATACTTAATCGCCTTAGCTTATTAAAAAATATTGGAAAGATAATATTAAGAATTATAGGTGCAGGATTGGCACTTATAATTGGACTTTGGCTAATAATGGCATCGAATATGGGACCCGCTTATTTGCCTCATATCATGAATGGTGACTTGGATTTTTGGATTCGCATGACTTTGCTAGGAGTGGGATTGGGTGTTTGGATAAGCATTGCCGTATGGTTATTGTGGCTTATACTGTGTTGTTTTTATGATTTCATTAGACGTCATTAACAATTGATGATACTTAAATAATTAATGACGTCTAGATGACTGGCAGCTTTTTTTAAACCAGACTTTTTCAATGACAAACTATTTTAATGATTGTGCCCGATATGGTTATTCTCTGCTGGTCGCTCTGAGATATTGCAGACTAGGGCATCGCTATGGGTACTCGTTTGTGGGTGTGCCGCACTTTCTACCTGAATAGTAGCGTGATGGATGCCGAGCTCAAGCAGGCTTCGTTCTAGACTGCCAATCAATATACTGGACTCATGAATACTCATTTCACCATCGACGACCACATGACAAGATAAGGCGTTTAAACCGCTGGTAATACTCCAAACGTGTAGGTCATGCACTTTTTGCACCTGCGGATGAGCAAGGAGTTTTTCTTCGACATTCACTAGAGAGATACCTTCTGGCGTCCCTTCCATTAAAATATGTACAGAATCCCGTACGACACGGTAGCCACTAAATAAAATAAGTATTGCTACAATTACGGACGCTACCGCATCTGCCCATACCCAGCCAAAACTCATCATTAATAATGCGGCGATAATGGCAGCCACTGAACCCATTAAATCACTTAATACGTGCAAATAAGCACTTTGCATATTGAGATTGACCGGCTCTTTGTCATCCGATGTTTTGACCGTTACTGTGCCTTCATTGGCTCCATGATCATGACCGTGAGTATCACCACTACGGTTACCTCGGTGCATAAGCCACGCAACCAAAATATTGATCAGCATACCGATAGTGGCGACGAGAAGCATGCCTTGGGTCGCAATTTCAGGTGGCGAATTAAAGCGTTTAATGGCCTCATAAAAAATCATTAGCGCAATAATGACAAGTGTCGCCCCATTCACAGAGGCAACTAAAATCTCAAAGCGTTTATAACCGAACGTTTTCTGATGAGTAGCTGCTTTTTCCCCAATTTTAAATGCCATTAAGGTAGCGCCAAGTGCTATCGCGTCACTCAGCATGTGACCGGCATCGGACAATAATGCCAAACTGCCAGTGAGCCAACCGCCGATTGCCTCTACAAACATGTAGCCTGTAATAATCAAAAAACTTATCAGTAAAGTGCGCTGATAGCCTTTGGTATCTCGCGTGGCGACTGTTTGCTCTAGATGTTCATCATGATCGTGGCTGTCTTGATTCTTATAAGCATTATTACTTTTTCCACCACTTTCCTCACCTTCCTCAATGTGTCCATGCGTATCAGCCGATATACTCTGATGAGCATGGTCGTTTTTTTTAGAGTTTGGATGGTCTGGATTCATAACAACACTCAATTTTGCTGATAATGGATTTGATGATCAATATCTACTCTACATAAGGTAGGATGGTTTTTGATAACAATGATCAACTTGTTATTGTAAATTTATCATAGTCAAATATTAGAAACTGTACTGACGAAGTAAAGATAAAGGAGTAATGTGACAAATGATTATGCTAGCAATAACTCGCAAATTTCCATTACCAGCCGACAGGATCAATATCTAAAGTAAGCTTAAGATATCTAGCGCTCGGTAGGGTAAGGACGGGTTGCCACCAATGATTTAAAACATGATGCAGTTGCTGACGATCCTTGGCCAATAGCAAAAGCTGGGCATGATAGCGACTGTTCTTTTTACTCATGGGCGCATCGATAGGACCAAGAACGGCTAGATTGTGCCCTGTTGGCAGAACGGCAATGGCATCTTTGAGTGCTTGTGTGGTGGCAGCAAGGGTTTTACCTTCGCAGCGTATCAGCGCAGCATGACTATGAGGGGGCAGTCCCATCATTTTACGCTCTTGCAACAGCTCACGAGCAAAAGACAAATAACCATCTTTCACCAATTTTAATAATAACGCATTGTCCGGTTGCAGCGTTTGAATCAATACCCGTCCTGATTTATCCCCGCGTCCTGCACGCCCCGCTACTTGGATCATCAATTGGGCAGTATGCTCTGGCGAGCGAAAGTCTGCAGACAAAAAGCCACGATCAGCGTTGGGTAAGCAAACGAGCGTGACATTGGGAAAATGATGACCTTTGGCAACCATTTGCGTACCGACCAATATGGCAGGATGGCCTTCATTAATACGCTGATAGATATTTTCCCAGCTGTCTTTACGCCTAGTGGTATCACGATCAATTTGAATAATGGGATAAAGCGCTTTACTGGTTTGCGGATTGGCAAAGATAGCGTGTAAATTTTCGCTTAGCCTTGTTGTTCCCATCCCTTTGGCATCTAGATTTTGACTGCCACAATCAAGGCATACAGTCGGAATATAGGCTTGCCAATCACAATGATGGCATTTTAAATAAGAGTTGCTTGAATAATTGCTGCGCTGGGCTTGATTATTATAATGAACGGTTAAATGCGCGTCGCAGCGCGGACAATCTGCCTGCCAACCACACGCCTCGCATAATAAAACAGGCGCATAGCCGCGACGGTTTAAAAATATCAAAACTTGATCGCCAGCTTCTAGGGTTTGCCTTATGGCGCCGATAAGCGCATCCGTCAGTCCGGTATCATAGCGCGCGCCATCATCTTGCGTTTGCTGATGAGTACTTTGCAAGCGCGCATCAATCAGCTGCATGGGCGCAGGTTTAGCATTACCAGGGCGCGTCGATAATTGACACTCTACTAGCTTGCCCTCATCGACTAATTTTAAATGTTCAAGAGAAGGGGTAGCCGTACCAAGGACGACCGGTATTTTGGCTTGGAATCCTCGATAAAGTGCGACATCAGCAGCATGATAGCGCAAGGTATCCTGCTGTTTATAGGAGCCATCATGCGCTTCATCAACGACAATTAAGCCCAAATCTGTAAACGGATATAGTACTGCCGAACGCGTACCGATAATGATTTGTGCGTGACCCGTACGGCAGTCTTGCCAACCTTGCAATCGATGAGTATTGTTCATACCAGAATGTAGCAAGACGATACGCGCAGCGAAGCGACTGGCAAAACGCGCACGCGTCTGTGGCGTTAACCCAATCTCAGGCACTAAAATAAGCACTTGCTTGCCAGCCTCCAATACTGCTTGCATGGCTTGTAGATAGACTTCAGTCTTGCCACTACCGGTAATGCCATTTAATAAAAAGCCCGTGTAGCATTTGGATTCATGTGCAGCAACAATCGCTGCAACGGCAAGCTGTTGCTCATCATTAAGATCAAGGGGCATTTTTGCCAATTTGACAGGAGTAGGTGCTTGTTTTGGTTGAATATAGCGTTCAATCAAACCCTTATCTTCTAGTGTTTTTAAAAAAGCACGCGCCATACCTTCTAATAGTAGTACATCTTCACTTGCACCATGTTGACCATGTAGCTTTAGCATATCAAACTGCTGCTTTTGCTTTTTGGCGTTAGTACGAAAGTCGTCATCAGTGATATGTGGCAGAATTCGCCAATGGGTAATGAGTAAATCTAGTGGTTTACCTTGACGAACCAAGGTGGGCAAGATGACCGCTAACACCTCACCAAGCGGATAATGATAATAACGCGCAAGCCAATAGGCGAGCTTTAGCATACTGTTATCTAAAATAGACTCAGCATCTAAACACTTATTAATGGGTTTCAGCTTATTGAGTGGTACGCTGGTATCCGCTTGAGCAATATGAGCAACCACGATTCCGATTAAAGTCTGACGACCAAAAGACACCTCAACACGACTGCCAATTTTCGGCAGTTGTATTGAGCTATTGTTTGGCGAAGCATTTGGCAAAGCACTTATATCGGACGGTAGGCTATAGTCAAATACCCGATAAAGGGGCACGGGCAGAGCAACTTGTACCAACATAAAAAGGCTTCGCAGTTTGATTAAGTCAATATGAAATAAAAATAAAGAGGGAGAGATGAATAAGCTTAGCATGAGGCTAAGCTTATGGTGATTCAATATGAAATATTGTTATTCAAGCAGTATTGAATATCTAACTTATTCAATATAGAGAATAGACTCAATTTCGACCACGCCACCTTTAGGCAATGCCGCTACTTGCACCGCTGCGCGGGCAGGATAAGGTTCAGTCAAATTAGCCATAAATACTTCGTTTAATGCTGCAAAATCATTTAAATCAGTTAACGATACATTGAATTTGACCACGTCATTTAAGCTGCCACCAGCAGCTTCACAGATGGCTTTGATGTTTTCAAATACTTGCTTCGCTTGTGCATCAAACCCTTCTTTTAGTTCCATGGTGATAGGGTCAAAACCTAGCTGACCTGAAATATAAACAGTATTGCCAACTTTTACCGCTTGTGAGTAAGTGCCAACGGCTGCAGGTGCTTTATCCGTTTGGATGGTTTGACGTGTCATGATATATCCTTATCATATTTTTTTGTGTTTGATGTGCTAAAGCTATTTTCTAAAAGTTAGTAGAAGTGTTTAGCACGATTAAAAGTTTTACACATTTCAAAATCATCTATGTGTTAAGAGATAATTTAAAAGGCATATATTTTAACAGTTATGATGATAAAAGTATTTATAGTTGATATAAACGCATAATATTGGGGAAACCAAGTAAGGAGCGTAGTTCACGAATACCTTGGGCTAAGTGATTGCGACTACGAACAACAATATGAATGATAGTATCATTGCTACGTACGTCGACCTTTTCAACCCCTATATTTAACTGCCGCAGATTATAAATAACTTTACTGATTTGCTCGTCGCTCAGTGCTATAGACAGTTTTAAATAAGCAGGAAAACGAATTTTATTATCGTGATCTTCTGAGTCACTTTGCTTGATCGCCTTATCATTGCGCCAACGTAATTGGATGACTTGATAGGGATTGTCTTTACGAATATCGTCTAGTGAAAAGCACTTGTGTCGATGCACGACCAGACCATGACGGGATAAATGTCCAACGATAGGATCACCATAAATCGGATGGCAACAATTGGCAAAATCAAGCTCAACGCCTGAAGCATTGACGATCAGTTGCTGTGGTTGGGTCATGTCATCGATACGTTCTTGCGATTGGATATCACAGACTTCATCGCTAAACAAACGCGTGACCACGAGTTGCGGTAACAACGTACCGGAGCTTATTTGCTCAAATAGCGCTGATTTCTCAGTCAGTCCACGCCATTCTGTTAGATTCTTCCAGTCACTATCAGTTAGGTCATCCAAGCTTTTTTGATAGGTTTTTAGCGCGCGATCTAGTGCTTGCCTACCATGGTGCTGCTTATCAGCCGCCGATAAATCTTTGAACCAACGCAAAATCTCTACACGGGCTTTATTAGTAACCACAAACCCAAGCCATTCTGCTTTTGGCTCAGAATGGCTATTAACCTCGATTTCTACTAACTGTCCATTTTTGACTACCGTCCCAAGCTTGGCATGTTTTTTATCAATATTAGCGCCAACCGCGACATTGCCAACCATCGGACCAACGGCATAAGCAAAGTCTAGCGCAGTCGCACCTTGTGGCAACTCATAAGCGCGACCTTGCGGGCTATAACAGATAATTTTGCTAGAATGCAGGTAATCCATCAGCTCATTAATGGTTGATACCGCGGTGGCAAAATCAGGATTGCCTTCGTTTAAACAGTCCTCATCGACCAAATCTTTCATATTGCGTAATGACGCCTGAATGACTGATTGACTGACATCAGAGGCATGCTCTGCACCAATGACACCAAGCCTTGCGGCACTTTGCATCTGCTTAGTCAAAATCGTTACTTTAACAAAATCATTGTCGCGCTCGTAGATAAGCGTCAGCGATTGATTGCCGCCAGGTAAAGGTCTGCGGATATTGTCCGCAATATGACTGTCCGCAATTTGATATTTTTTAATGAGATAGTAGGCAAGTTTGTCACAAGCTTCGATATTATCTAGCACAATCTCAAACGCGTAATGGCGTAGCAGTGCATTAATCTCGCCGCGATTACGGAAAAATTGCCGGAAGATAACCACGCGATTGTCTAAGACTTTAACCATGCCATCAAGATCAAGATTATTGAGGACAATACTTAAATAACGATGAATGGCTTCTCTCTGAAAATTGCGCCCAAGCCCATGTTGTAGCAATTTATCAGAGATCTTGTTATACATCTCAGAGTTAAGATTGCGATAACAAAGTACCTCAATATAATCAGCAATATCGTTGAGACCCATGAGCCGTGCAAAGGGCACATAAAAGTCTAAAGTTTCTTGCGCGGTGGTACGTTGTTTTTCAGGACGTACCGCATCTAGGGTCGACATATTGTGCAAACGGTCAGCAAGCTTGATAATCAATACACGTGGGTCTGCGAGGGTAGCCGTCAGGATTTTATGAAAGGTCGCCGCTTTATTTTCTTGTTTATTATGCGTCGATGATTTTAATTTGGTCACACCATCGACCAGCCTAGAAACCACTTTGCCATAACGCTGCTCTATCTGCTCATCGCTCACTTCCGTATCTTCAACCGTATCATGCAAAATTGCCGCAATGATGGTATCTCGATCTAAGCGAAAGCCGGCTAGTATCTCAGCGACCGCAATCGGATGCGTGATATAAGGCTCTCCTGACTTGCGCTTGTCTTTAATATGCGCAACATCACCGAACTCACAGGCATCAACAATATCACGGCGTTCAGCGCCCGTGAGGTAACCTACTGAACGCAGCAGATTATATTGAGCGTCATCAACTAACGGATGACTGAGTTTGGGCAAGTTTTGAATCATAAAGTCACGATCCTATGTTCTTTTACCTGCTTAAATGATGATTTAGCAAGGTAAAGAATGGCTGAATAAATGCTGAGCTATTGATATAGAGCTTAAGAATAAAGCTGAAAATTGGGCAGACTACCCTCTAATTAATCGTAAATCGCCGCCAATGTCAACCGCTAAGCAATAAGCTAGTGTAAAAACTGGAGAATTCTTACTTAAGGTTAGGCTTTAAGCACCAAACGGTTACTAAAACAGTAAAGCCAGTATCATTACAACCAAAAAACCACAGCCTATGCTGTGGTCTCTATCGTCAGTCAGTACTCGTATGCTTGCTAAATTCATACTTTCTACGGTAATTTATTAGAAGCTATGATCGCCTGACAATGCTAAATCTAACGAGCTAGTAGCAAAGTTATGCTCTGGCTGATTTAAAATATCACGGGTAATTTTACCAGCAGCGATTTCACGTAATGCCAATACTGTTGGCTTGTCGTTATCAACATCAACCAACGGCTCTGCAATGCCTTTAGCCAACTGACGTGCGCGCTTGCTTGCGACCAGAACTAGCTCAAAGCGATTATCAACATTATCCAAACAATCTTCAATCGTCACTCGTGCCATAAATAGCTACCTCGGTTGTTTTTACTGGTTGCGAGCATGGCACGCCACTCAATAAAAATAATATCAAAAATATAAAAGGGGATAGCTAGACATTATAGCATTTTTTGCTTGCAGGCGTAATTGCTTTTTGCTTGTCTGCTGATAACTATTTTCAAGATGAAGCATTAAGACATATCAACGCTTTATTTACTCGTCTACTGTATTGCTAAGTAGATTGGTAATCGTGCGCTGATAACGCTGCTGTTGACGCTTTAGCGTCTGTCTATCGGCAACGATAATTGCTTTAAGCTCAGTTAAAGCAACCTCAAAACTGTCATTAATAATGACATAGTCAAAATTGGCGTACTGCGCCATCTCATTAACAGCACCAGCCAAACGCTGCTCGATCACCTCCATACTGTCCTGTCCACGCGTTGATAAGCGTTGACGTAAAGTGGCGATACTTGGCGGTAAAATAAAAATCATGATGGCATCGGTAAAGATTTTTTTGACTTGCAGCGCGCCTTGCCAATCAATCTCCAAAATTACATCGACACCAGCGTCCAGTTGCGCGCGTACACTTTGCTCTGAGGTGCCATAATAATTGCCAAACACTTCGGCATGTTCTAAAAACTGACTTTCACTGATGGCAGTCACGAACTTATCAACGTCAGTAAAATGATAATGATGACCGTCAATCTCGCCTGGGCGCGGCTCACGAGTGGTGTGTGAAACACTGACAGTTAAGTCATTTGTGGTGGCAAGTAGCTGCTTAACCAAGGAGGTCTTGCCTGTGCCAGAAGCGGCAGTGATAATAAATAATGAACCTGTCATACAGTGTGTCCTAGTGAATTGTATTTTGATAAATAAATAAAAGTATTCGAATTAATATAAAAGGCTGGTAAAAATAAAAAACACCATCATGTATGGTGACAAAAGTATTAATCGATGCCTCATTATAAACTGCTTTAAAAGCAAATTATGCTAAAGTAGGGTATCGTTTTTATCCCAACTTTTGAATAAAAGTTTCGGTGGCTTAAGCTTTAAGCCTAGGCTTTTATATAAATTATCTAATGATAGGTCTTCTTATGCAAATTTATCTTGCCAATCCACGTGGATTTTGTGCTGGTGTGGATCGCGCGATTGCGATTGTCAACGAAGCACTGTTACGTTTTGAGCCACCCATTTATGTTCGTCATGAAGTGGTACATAACAAGTTCGTGGTATCCGACTTGGCCAATCGCGGTGCTGTTTTTGTGGAAGAGCTACATGAAGTGCCAGACGGCTCTATTGTTATTTTTTCAGCTCACGGGGTTTCAAAAGCTGTAGAAGATGAAGCAGAACGTCGTGATTTGACGGTATTTGATGCCACTTGTCCTTTAGTTACCAAAGTACATATCGAAGTCGCTAAATTTGCGCAGGATGGTATGGATGCGGTATTGATTGGACATGCGGGACATCCTGAAGTAGAAGGCACTATGGGACGCTTTAACCATCGTCATGGCGGACAGATTCATCTGGTTGAAAACGAGAGCGATGTTGAAGCTTTGAGTGTAAAGAATGCTGAGCGCTTAGCATTTGTGACCCAAACGACCTTATCGATGGATGATACCGCGCGCGTTATTGATGCGCTACGTGAAAAATTCCCAAGCATTCAAGGTCCACGTAAAGACGATATCTGTTATGCCACTCAAAATCGTCAAGATGCGGTCAAGGATTTAGCGGGTCGCTGTGAGGTGGTCTTGGTCGTTGGCTCACCAAACTCATCAAACTCAAATCGTTTACGTGAATTGGCAGAGCGCATGAATTGCCGCGCGTATTTGATTGATAATGCCACTGAAATGAATAAGAGCTGGTTCGATGGGATACAAAGTGTGGGCGTGACTGCGGGTGCTTCAGCGCCTGAAGTATTGATTCAAGAGGTACTACAGCAGCTGCAAGATTGGGGCGGCGATTTGCCAAGTGAGCTGTTGGGTATTGAAGAAAATGTCACCTTTAGCTTGCCAAAAGCTTTACGAATTCCAATGACGCAAGTTGGCAAATAAAATAAGCAGGCTTTGTATATAGCGCCAGATAGGTAACATAAAATGAAACAGCAGAAAAAAAGATTTGTCTTGGCAGAAGCTAGCCTTGATGAGATAAATAAACAATTAAAAATTAATACGTTTACGATTGTCATCCTGATAGGGATGCTGATGTTAAATACAACCCAGTTTATGAGAGATTACAGTCTGTTATATGGCGCGCTTATTGCCATCATGGCTTTCTTTCTATTTGTAATGGCTAAAAGTCGCACGCTGCTGACGGTGCAAAAACAAGCCCTTATGCGCTAAACAAAGAAAGCCTACCTTTCTTTTATACCTAATCAATCTATTTTGAAAAGAATTCGAGGACATTCATGTCAGCTTATTACACTTTTATAAAACGTGAGCAGCAAGCAGATGGTAGTAGTGTTGCTTATTATCAGCCAACGAAGCATGCGCAAGGCGCTTGGAACGAGCATGAGCAACATATGGCGCCAGCCACCGGCTTGCTCACTGCTGAATTACAAAGTTTTATACCACAAGAAAATATGCGCATTGCTCGTATCAGCTTAGATATTTTAGGGCTGATACCGCTTGATGACTTTACCGTCACCACGCGCTGTATCCGTCCGGGTAGGACCATTGAGCTTATCGAAGCAGTGATGAGCAGTCGTGGTCGCGATGCCATCATTGCGCGTGCATGGCGCTTGATTACTCAAGATACCAGTGTCATTGCAGGGCTTGAAGATCAAAAATCCATACATAAGCCTGAATCGTTACCCGCTTGGGATGGTATGAAAGGCTGGCCCGGCGGTTTCATTGAAAGCGTACGTTTAGTGGCTGAACCTAATCGCCGTCCTGGTAAAGGTATGGTATGGATGACCAATGATATTGACATGGTAGAGGGTATGCCTACCCATGACATGGTGCATTTGTTGGGCATGGCGGATACTGCCAATGGGGTTGTACCAAGGCTTGGACTGGGGATGGCAAAATTGGAATGGATGTTCCCCAATACTGATTTGCAAATTCATATGCACCGCGCGCCGCAAGGTCGCTGGCTTGGAATCGAAGCCGTGCAGCAATACGGTGCTGATGGCATAGGGATTAGCAGCGCGATATTACATGATACGCAAGGACCTTTTGGTCGTAGTGAGCAAATTCTGACGATTCGTCCGATGCCGCGCTAGTGCAAAGATGTATCCAATAGGTAGTCATTGTTTGAGATCGCTCTATGAATGAAAAGCATTTGGATGAGTTAGACAATATTTTGAGTAATTCTGAAAAACAAAACGAAAGCATGTAATTAATTAATTATACAAATCAATGCTAATCGGTTGTAATGGTGTCTAACGAGGCAAGATTACTGTGTTTACAGGTTACTATGAATAAAAATAGCCGTTTTTCAGAAACATTTACAACTATTCTGGATATGTTATTAGAGGCTTATTCAGAATAGATTTTGTACTTTCATCCATTTGCTACCCAAAGGAATATGATTATGAGCGACAACAACAGTAATAATGGCAGCGATAAAAAATGTCCTTACGCCCCGACCCAATTGACGATGAGCAACGGCGCACCAGTTGCAGACAATCAAAACAGTCTCACTGCAGGCAAGCGTGGTCCATTATTAGCACAAGATATCTGGCTAAATGAAAAGCTAGGCAACTTTGCCCGTGAAGTGATTCCAGAGCGCCGCATGCACGCTAAAGGCTCAGGCGCATTTGGTACTTTTACCGTGACCAATGACATCACTAAATATACCCGTGCGGATATTTTTAGCGAAGTGGGTAAGCAAACGGAAATGTTTGCGCGCTTTAGTACCGTCGCAGGTGAGCGCGGCGCGGCTGATGCCGAACGTGATATTCGTGGCTTTGCTTTGAAATTCTACACCGAAGAAGGTAATTGGGACATGGTGGGTAATAATACGCCTGTGTTCTTCTTACGTGATCCGCGCAAATTCCCAGATTTAAACAAAGCCGTCAAACGTGATCCACGTACCAATATGCGTTCGGCGACCAACAATTGGGACTTTTGGACTTTATTACCTGAAGCATTACATCAAGTTACCATCGTTATGAGTGATCGCGGTCTGCCAGCCTCGTACAGAAATATGCATGGTTTTGGCTCGCACACGTATAGTTTTTGGAATGAAGCCAAAGAACGTTTCTGGGTCAAATTCCATTTCCGCACGCAACAAGGCATCAAGAACTTGACCGATGCAGAAGCGGCAGAGGTGGTTGGTTCGGATCGTGAAAGTCATCAAAAAGACTTGTACGATGCCATCGAAAATGGTGACTTTCCAAAGTGGAAAATGTATGTGCAAATCATGCCAGAAGCTGAGTCTGATACCGTTCCTTATCATCCGTTTGACTTGACCAAAGTATGGCCAAAAGGGGATTATCCACTGATTGAAGTGGGTGAGTTTGAATTAAATAAAAACTCTGACAACTACTTTGTCGATGTGGAACAAGCAGCATTTGCCCCAAGTAATTTAGTACCGGGTATCAGCGTTTCACCGGATAAAATGCTACAAAATCGCTTGGTTAACTATGCCGATGCTCAGCGTTATCGTGTTGGTGTCAATCATCAGCAAATTCCGGTGAATAAGCCGCGTTGCCCTGTGATGAGCAATCATCGTGATGGTCAAGGACGTGTCGATGATAACTATGGCAGCCGCCCACACTATGAACCAAACAGCTTTAGTCAGTGGCAAGAGCAGCCTGATTATGCTGAGCCACCATTAAAAATTGACGGCTATGCGGCGCATTATGATTTCCGTGAAGACGATAGCGATTATTTCAGTCAACCGAGAGCGTTGTTTAATTTGATGAGTGCTGAGCAACAACAAGTGCTATTTGAAAATACAGCGAACAATATGGCGGGTGTGCCGGACTTTATTCAGTATCGCCACATTCGCAACTGTAACTGGTGTGATGCCGCTTATGGCGAAGGCGTTGCCAAAGCATTAGGATTAAGTGTTGAAGATGCAATGGCAGCCCGTGATTCGGATCCTGCTCGTCACTTGCCTAGCTGCTTATAATGAATAAAATTTATACATAAGCAGTTAATCGGCTAAATATCATTACAATGACACCGCCTCAGGAAACTAGGGCGGTGTTTTTTATTGAATCAAGTTTTTACGCTTGAAATTTTCTCCCGCGCCCCTATTAGTATAAACAGCTTAGCGGTATTCAAAACGTAAGCTCTCTAATATTCATTGAGTAAGTTTCGTTTGAGTACTGCTATCTTATAATAAGTTTTTAACATAAATTGAAGGAGTTTTTTATGAGTGAACAGAACCCAACAGACAATAAAAATGTTGATGACATTGTTTACGATATTAATGTTAATAAAGACACTGCTAATGACAGTGCCGCTAATGAAAGCAGCCCTGAATTAAAAAAACATACCTTTGAGGCGGAAGTAGCTCAATTATTGCATTTAGTGACGCACTCGCTTTACTCTAATTCTGATATCTTTGTGCGTGAGCTGGTTTCAAACGCCTCTGATGCCTGTGATAAATTGCGTTTTGAAGCGACCAATGATGACAGTCTTTATGAAGACGATGGTGAGCTAAAAATTCGCATTGCTGTCGATGAAGACGCCAAAACCATCACCTTTACCGATAATGGTATTGGGATGAATGAAGCCGATGCCATCGAAAACTTAGGTACGATTGCCAAGTCCGGTACTAAAGCATTTTTAGACAAGCTGTCTGAATCACAAAAGCAAGATGGTCAATTAATCGGACAGTTTGGGGTTGGTTTTTATTCGGGCTTTATCGTTGCCGATACGATCAGTGTTGAAACCCGCAAAGCTGCCGAACCTGCGGATAAAGGCGTACGCTGGGTATCAGATGGTACGGGTAGCTTTACTGTTGAGCCGATCACGAAAGCGACGCGTGGTACCGCCATTACTTTGCATTTAAAAGAGCAATATAGTGAGGGCGAAGACAGCTATTTAGACCGGGGAAAAATTAAGCAGTTGGTTAATAAATACTCTGACCATATCAGCTTACCGATTCAGATGCGTAAAGAAGTCTGGCAAGAAGATGAGGTTGAAGAAGGAAGTGACACGCCTGCCAATGGTCAAATGGTCTTAACAGACGAATGGGAAACCATTAATAAAGCCAGTGCCTTATGGACACGTTCAGCCTCTGAGATTGAAGATGAAGAGTATATCGATTTTTATAAAAATATCACCTATGACATGGACGCGCCACTAGCATGGACCCATAACCGTGTCGAAGGTCGTGTTCAGTATACGCAGCTATTGTATATTCCTAAAAAAGCCCCTGTAGATTTGTACACTCGTGAGCAGCAGCATGGTCTAAAGCTTTATGTTAAGCGCGTCTTTATTATGGACGAGGCAGAGCAGCTGTTGCCAATGTACCTGCGTTTCGTTAAAGGGGTCATCGATTCAGCCGACTTGCCATTGAACGTCAGCCGCGAGCTATTACAAGAGTCGCGTGATGTAAAATCAATCCGCGATGGTAACGCGCGTCGTATTTTGACTTTGCTGGTCAGTCTAGCCAACAGTGAAGACAGTGATAAGCAAGAAAAGTTCGCGCAGTTCTACGCTGAATTTGGTGATGTTATCAAAGAAGGTGTGGGCGAAGACATGGGCAATCAAGAACGTATTGCCAAATTGCTGCGTTATGCAACCAGTACTCAGGATAGTGTGACGACCAGCTTTGAAGACTATAAAGCACGTATGAAAGACGGTCAAAAAGCCATCTATTATCTCACGGCTGACAATCTAGCGGCTGCTAAAAATAGCCCACAACTTGAGCTATTTAAGAAAAAAGGCATCGAAGTTATCTTGATGACTAGCCGTGTTGATGAGTGGGCGATGAACTTCTTGACCTCATTTGATGAGACACCGCTACAAAACATCGCTAAAGGTGCCGTTGATTTGGGCGACTTGCAAGACGAAGCCGAAAAAGCTGAAGCTGAAAAAGCGCAAGAAACCATGAAGCCTGTCGTTGATAAGCTAAAAACGGCGTTAGGCGAACGTGCCAAAGACGTTAAAGTATCGACGCGTTTGGTTGATAGTCCTGCCTGCTTGGTCGTTGGTGAAGGTGAGTTATCACCACAAATGATTCAGATGCTGAAGCAAATGGGTCAAGATGTGCCAGAAAGCAAGCCGACGCTTGAGGTAAATCCTGATCATCCACTCATTAAAAAGCTTGAAAGTAGCGAGCAGTCAGCCGAAGATTTTGACAAATTGGCACAAGTTATTTTTGATCAAGCATTATTGGCAGACGGCGGTCAGTTAGATGATCCAGCCGCTTATCTCAGACGTGTTAATGAGTTATTAATGAGATAATGTTCAAGGTTTGATAGAAGGTTTTGATAAAAAAGGAGGTCTTAAGTTTAAGACCTCCTTTTTTGATGGGTTTTTAAGCGAATTTTACAATTCAGCCTTATGCTCTTGACCGACAATCCGTTACAATCGCGATAGATTAGCGAGCTAAAATATTAGTCAATAATATTGATGTGCGCTATCCGTCTCTTATATCCATTTCATAGTGAATTAAATATAAAATTGACATTCGTGTGCCTTGCAAAAGAGTTAATTGAAAGACAGTAAATGGCATGGATATCAAAATATTTTATCATTGATTTGTTTTATTTCTCTCGACTGGCTAGAGGTCTAAGTCTTTGTCACTTGCGTCGTTAAAAACCGTCTCACTGCAGCGCTTTTCGCTCAATTTCGCTGCCAATATTATTGCAACCTTGTGGATGCTAGTAGGTTCAACACGGGCATTCTCTTGGGTTAAACCTACCTTTGTTCAGTTCGCTGTATTCGCGCTATTGGCTTTGGGTAGTAACGTCCTATTTTCTTGGTTAGCCGCTCCAGACGGCAGTATTTTCAATGAGCAAGGATTGGTAAGCTATCTCATATGGCCGATGATTATTCTACTTGGGGGCATTATTCTGGCACGGCGCGCAGGCAATCAAGCACTGGTTTTTGTGCCTGTCGTGCTGTGGTTGGTTGCTGATACTTTATCTGCTCTATTACAAAGCTTAGTACAATTTTTAGGCAGCTATAGCTGGTTGCCTGATTGGAGTTATTCGTTTTTACCAACGCTATTTTTGGTGCTGTTTTTATGGCAGACGTTGGCATTGTTATGGATATTTTCTCGCCGCCTGCGTATACCGTGGTGGGAGCGTATCATCATCATCATCGGTGCTGTTGCACTATTGACGATATGGCAGCGTAACGTCGCTGACCAGCCCATATTTAAGCAGATACCCGTAGAGCCAGTATTAGAAGAAGCCGCCTTATATGAGCAGCCGCGTTTATTACAAGAGGCGCTGGCTCGTATAGATCCTAGTATACCGGGCAAAAGTGATTGGTACTTTATGGGTGTGGCGGGATTCTCTGATCAAAACGTCTTCCGCTCGGAGATTAATAAAGTACGTGAGCTGTTTGATGTGCGTTTTGGTACTAGCGGGCATTCATTGGCACTGATTAATAATAACTACACTTGGCTAGATGAGCCAATTGCCACCAAAACCAGTATTTTACGCGGCTTAAAAAGAATTGGTCAGCAGATGAACGCTGATGAAGACGTGTTATTTATGACACTATCGTCGCATGGCGATCAGGATTTTATCCATTTATCTAATCCACCGCTTGCGATGGATAATCTGGATGCAACATGGCTGCGAGAGTCGTTAGATGCCTCAGGTATTCGCTGGCGTGTTATCGTGGTATCGGCTTGTTATTCAGGTTCGTTTGTTGATGAATTAGCGTCGCCGACGACAGTGGTGATTACCGCTTCGGCAACAGACAAGATGTCATTTGGCTGTACCAATAGTGCTGAGATGACCTATTTTGGGCAAGCATTTTTTGCGGAAAGCTTAAGAGAAAACACCAGTTTTTCTGCTGCCTTTAAAGACGCCGCTTATCGAGTAAAAGAGCGTGAGCTTTATATGGGTTTTGAGCCATCAGAGCCGCAAATGGTGATCGGTAGTTTGATGGAAACGGCGTTGCCAGCATTTGAGCAAGTGTTATTTGATAAAACACGACCGCCGCTTGCTAGCATTATAGATACTTCGAATGCGACAACGACTATCAATATTTCACCGGATACGGGCGCAGATACAGTTGTAGATGATAAGAACACAGCGAACTGATTTTTATCCCATTTTTAATCAGATGCTTTTTTAAATAAGCATCTGTTTTCAACTATTTTATCTTAGCTAAAAAGGATAATGCTTATGAATAATTCTTATAATCACAGTCTCTCAGCCAGCACCCAACTTACGCAAAAAAGTGTCAATCGCTGTTTTGATGGTGAGCAGCGTTATTACAGTCATCAATCAGCGGTCACCAAGACGCCGATGACCTTTAGTATTTATCTGCCTGATGAGGCACTAGCAGGGCAGCGTTGTCCGGCGATTTTGTATTTATCAGGTCTCACTTGTAATGCTGATAACGTGACGCACAAAGCGCATTTTCAACAAAAATGTAGTGAGCTTGGTATGATATTTATCGCGCCAGATACCTCTCCTAGAAGTAGTGAAGGCAATGACGTAGCAAATGATGAGCGTTATTTTGTTGGTCAAGGTGCAAGCTACTATGTCGATGCGACGCAAGCACCATGGGCTGAGCATTTTAATATGCAAAGTTACATCGTTGATGAGCTATATGATTTATTACGCTCAGAGTTTCCGATTCATAGTATCGGCATCACGGGTCACTCGATGGGTGGTCACGGCGCATTATTATTGGGTTTTAAATTCCCAGGCAAGTTTGTGAGTGTGTCAGCTTTATCACCTGTGTGCGCCGCTAGTGAGTCGGCATGGGGTCAAGCAGCTTATACAGAGTATTTCGGCGATGACAAGAGCTTGTGGGCGCAAGCAGACGCATCGCAAGTCATTGAACAAGTCGGTCAGCAATACTCAAGCATCTTGGTTGACCAAGGCGCGGCTGATGAGTTTTTAGCCGATGGTCAGTTGCAAGCGTCAAAATTACAACAAGCCTGTACAAATGCCAAGCAGCCATTAACATTGCGCTATCAAGCCGGTCACGACCATAGCTATTATTTTATTCAAACAGTGATCAATGACCATATTGAACATCACTGGCGTATGGCACAGCTTAGCTAAAATTTGCTCTCATATTGTTCGTTATAGTGTTTCAGATTTAAAAGGTTAGGTCTATGGCAAGTTATCAAGATTTAAGTACCGTTACTGCTGATACCCAGTCAGCAGATGTTAATTCTGTTGCTACTAAAGCCACGCTTGCCACCATGCAAGCAGATATGGATGCTGCTTTAAAGAATAAACAGCGCGACCATACCAGTACCAATTTAAATAATCCTCAAACTCATGCAGTCAAATCAAGCCCAGCTATCGCAGTTATCGCCGCTTCCATCAATGATATGACTACTCACGCCCTTGAAGAGTCACAAGTGTCGCGCGTGATAGAGATGGCGTGGGAGGACAGGACACCGTTTGAGGCGATAGAGTATAGCTATGGTCTCAATGAGTCTGGTGTTATTACACTTATGCGTCAGGCGCTAAAACCGTCCTCGTTTCGCTTATGGCGTCAACGTGTGAGCAGTCGCGCTACCAAGCATGAAGCGATACGAGGTTTTACGGTAGGTCATGCTTATTGCAAAACCCAATATAAACCGCGCTAATTGTCTGCATATGTCTGTATCTGCTGAGTGCAGCTATAATATCGATACTCAGTAGCCATTATAGACCCTGATTATCCGTTATAATAGACATACGTATTATTCGTGCTATGCACACATCTATACATTAAATCCTTGGTCAAATCCCAATTAGGTAGCTCAATTATGATCAGTCCCTCTAAGCCGTATCTAATCGCCCCTTCCATATTATCTGCTGACTTTGCCAAATTAGGTGAAGAGGTAGAACGTGTATTGGCGTCTGGTGCTGATGTCATCCATTTTGATGTGATGGACAACCATTATGTACCCAATTTGACGTTTGGTAGCATGATTTGTAAGGCGCTGCGTGATTATGGGATTGATGCACCAATTGACGTGCATCTAATGGTTAGCCCTGTTGATAGTATGATTGAGCAGTTCTTAGAGGCAGGTGCCAGCATCATCACATTTCATCCGGAAGCAAGCTCGCATATCGATCGTTCTTTGCAGTTGATTAAAGATGGCGGCGCTGAGTGTGGTTTGGTATTGAATCCAGCAACACCATTGCATTATTTAGACTATGTCATGGATAAAGTGGATCAGGTCCTACTGATGAGTGTCAATCCTGGCTACGGTGGTCAGTCATTTATTGAAGGGACGCTAGAAAAGGTTCGCCAAGTACGTCAGCGTATCATTACTAGCGGTCGTGATATTAGATTAGAAGTAGATGGCGGTATCAAAGCCAGTAATATCCGCGCCATTGCCGAAGCAGGTGCTGATATGTTTGTCGCAGGCTCTGCGATATTTAATCAAGAAGATTATAAAGCAGCAATCGATGCCATGCGTGCAGAGCTTGCCTTGGCAAATGGGGAGTAACGCCCCATATAGTAAGTTATATACTATTAAATAGTAAAGTTACCTATTATTAATAGCCGCTGTATGACTG
This sequence comes from Psychrobacter sp. LFX-11D, assembly GCF_904846475.1. Lineage (NCBI taxonomy): Bacteria > Pseudomonadati > Pseudomonadota > Gammaproteobacteria > Moraxellales > Moraxellaceae > Psychrobacter > Psychrobacter sp. LFX-11D. The sequence goes on along the minus strand of NZ_CAJHAV010000003.1, from coordinate 149,616 downwards.
AGTATATTAAGCGACATGTCAGCTAAAGGTAAAATATGAATATGCAAAATGCAAAACATCGAGCCGAGTCCCAGCAAGACTTGCAATCACGTAGCTTAGTGCCAAAAGGTATTACTATTGGCTTAGCCATGTTCGCCCTTGTTCTGAGTCTAGCAGGTTATGGCTTTCGCTTAATGGTTGGTGAAGATGCCGGTGAAGTATTACGCCACGCGGCGGTGATCGTACCAGCGTTTATGCTAGGCATTCCCCTTTTATTTTGGCTAGGTTCACGCCTACTTAACAAGGTTAAAGATATGCATATAGAGAGCTGGAATGCCATTAGTTTGGGGTATTTGACCTCTTGTATCTCAATGCTGTGGTTAATGGGTACTTATAGTTAAATTTTTATTAGTAGAGATAAAACTCTTTAATAAAGATAACATTGTAATATTTTTATAAGTTGTTTTTTGATACACTTTTTCACCGTTAAGTCATGCTCTATAAGCTTGACTGGAATTCTACATGAGAATCATACCGACCAGTATTGCCAATATTATTTATCCAAAAGACTTACCAAACGGTTTATTTACCAGCTTAATTATTGCCTGTCTGCTGCTAGGTCTGTCTTCGCTTAGTCATGGAACTGATTTACAAGGTTGGCTACACGTCTTTGAAAACTGGCTGCTCATGTTATTGATACTGCCAACCGCGACTGCGACAGTAGCGTTACCGTTCAAATATCGCGATCCAACATTAGAGTTAAAGCTCATGTACTATCTGGGTATGTTTGTTGCTTTCTTATTTACCCTAGCAAAACTGCGTTACTGGCGTTAAACGCTGGTAATTTCTATAAAACTAAGACCATCGAACGTAGGTTGTGCAAAAGACTTATAGGATAGCCCTTGAATTATAGCGCCAAAGCGTCCATTGTATGAATAAGATAGTTTTGCCCGCATGACTGTAAGACAGTAGCTTTAGTAAGTGGAATCAGCGCGTTTTTTACAGGTATAAATCGGGATAATAAGGATACAATGAATGCCATACGATATCGATAATGAGATTGAAGTAGATAATGACAGTACCGATCAGTTTGCAGGGTTTGCTAAAGAGACGACCCTTGAGCTGGTAGAAGCAGACGATGGCAAATTGCTCTTACGTGATGCTGAACAAGATGATGCGCCGCTAATGACCATTGATTTTTCTGATAAGTTAAAAGAGATATTGGGCAGTGATACCCAAGCGATAGGTCAGCATATGATTCATGCTGCAATCCAAGTGATTATGCAAAAGCAGATGAGTCAATGGCATGCGCATGTCTATGACAAAGAGCCAACGCACTATAGTTAATGATGTATAAATCAATAGCAAATAGATAAATAGTAGTCAGTCTAAATAACGACAATAAAAAAGGGTTTATCAATTGATAAACCCTTTTTTTGTTCAAATAAAACCATTTATGAAAATGGATATTATTTGATTTTTGCTTCTTTAAAGATCACATGCTGGCGTACTTTTGGATCAAATTTTTTGATTTCCATTTTGCCAGGCATAGTGCGCTTGTTTTTGGTAGTGGTGTAGTAATACCCAGTACCAGCAGTTGATACTAATTTAATTTTATCTCTCATGATGGCTTTCCTGTAAATGAGCGGTCTTCAATCGATAGGTATGGGTCTAAAGTATTAAGTTGCTGTAGATAGTATCCAGTCATAAATATATGAGCTGGTAAATCTTCAGCATAACAGCAGCCTAAATAGCGACATTCATCGATAAATTAGACTGCCAATATTTACTTAAACTTTTTGACCTTGTGCGCGTAGATCTACTAGCACTTTATCGATACCCAATTTGTCAATGATGCGCATACCTTTGGTAGACACACGTAGACGTACAAAACGATTTTCAGACTCTACCCAAAAACGATGGTTGTGAAGGTTTGGTAGAAAGCGACGACGGGTTTTGTTGTTTGCGTGCGAAACATTATTACCCACCATAGGGCGCTTTCCAGTCACTTGGCAAACTCTAGACATGGCGAACTCCTAATCTATGAGGTATGAGTTTTTCTCATACCAGTCTGGGCAAGTTGCACGTATTTGCGGCATGGACACAGCAAGCGGCAGCTTTGCACCAAACAAAACTATATGAAGGTTGAGCTGATTTACTGTCATCTAAAGGCAAATAACAGGCAAACCAAATCAGAAAATTTTAAAGCCGACATTTATACCATAAAAGTAATGAATACTCAAATATTTTTGTGATAGTTGTTGGTTTAAAGGGTAGCTATTATACCCTGAAATGAGCGCCCTATGTTATTGATTATTTAATAATAAGGATTCACTTTTTAGTTGTAAGTTATGACAAAAGTCAGTAAAGTCTCAGTTATATATTTAATACAATCTGTTAATACTACTGGCATTATTGTAAATGTATGTATCATTGCCAATCTATTAGGATTCCGTGTAATGATTTTGCCTGTTTACTTACATAAATGATTGCCGCTGCGGAGTTCCAAATATGTCATACAGCTCATTACCATTCACTTTTAAGTTATTTCAGCTCACTACTTTAACTGGCGCCTTGGCATTAGCAGGTTGTGGTGGCGGTGATGGCACAGACATAATTGCGCCTGCACCTGATTTAGGTGTTAAGCCAGATACTGGTGGTGGTAATAATGGCGGTGGTAATGGCGGGGTACAGCCTCCAGTTATTGAACCGGATTTTTTTATCCAAAAACTTAGCACAGCACCTACCATTATTGAGTTATCAGATGAAGAAGCTATCTTTACAGTTACTGTCAAAGCTGCTGAAGTGGGCTCTGGTGGGGCAATGGCTGGTAAAGCAGTCAGCTTACAAGTAAAAAACTCTGAAACCAATGGTATTACGATCGAAGGTCAAAGTGTACAAACTACCGATAATGATGGTAATGCTGTTTATAAGCTTAAGTTAAATCCAAATGCAGTTACTGATAAGACTGCCCTGATTGAAAGTGGCTTTACATTAGTAGCAAGTGCTAAGAAAGCTGATGGTACTGCTATCGCACCGCAAGAACTAAAAGTTTCAGTAAATAGAAAAGGCAGCGGTGATGGCACGCAGGTAATAGTGAGCAAGCTTAGTGTGAAGACTAACATCAAGACGAGCTCTGTCTCTAATGGTATTTTAAATCCTTTTGGTGATACAGGCTCATTTAGTGTTGAAGTCCAAGATGAAAAAGGTACTTTGACTCCTGATGTAACAGTAGGTTTAGGGATTATACCTTTAGAAGGCGTATCTATTAGTCCTTCTAATCAAGTAACTGATAGTAAAGGTATTGTAAATTTCAATATCAAAATAGATGAGAATCTATCAGAAACTGCACGCGAAAACCTGTTAAAAGGTATTACTTATACTCTTAATATTCGAGAAAAGAGTGGGGCAAGCAAAAGCGTCACTAATAGCTTAAAAGTAGGGTTGCCTGTTTCTGACTATAATTTAAAGGTTACAGGAAATTCAAATAAACTTAGTGCTTATGGTGATAAACAAAGTCTTACGATCACGGCTGCTGCTATTAGTGCAGCTGTTCCTACCAAAATTGAAGGCGCTAAAGTCGCTTTTAAACTGAATAATGCTCCTACGGGCGTAAGCTTAGCAAGTAATCAGTTGACTCTAGATGGTAAAGGTCAAGCAGTTGTTACTTTGTCTCTAGCACCAGGATTAAGTGACGTTGTGCGAAAGGAGCTTGCAGAAAACGGCATTAGCTATACTGCTACTCTGTCAGAACCTAATCATTCTGTGACAGCCAAAACATTTGAAAGCTCAGTTGAAATACCGCTCGCACAGAATATTGTTAGTTTCGAAGGGAGTGATAAGAAACAAATCTCAAGCTCTGGTGGTAGTGCAGTTATTAGCTTTAGGGTAAATAACCAAAATGGTGGAGCAGTAGCCAATCAATTAGTTTCAGCAACTCTACCAACTGCCTTGACAAGTAAAGGCTTACTAACTATTGATGGGAGTACTGAACAGACTACTAATGACAAAGGTGTTGTAAGCTATGTAGTACGTGTGCCTGCAGGACTAAGTGAAGCACAGAAAGCAGCATTAGAACAGGCTAGTAATTTTGTATTAGCTGTAAAAGCAGTTGAAGCTTCTGGTGCTAGTAGTATGGCGAGTAGCAGCCCAATTGTTATTGGTTCAGAGATTGGTCAAAGTGATATCACGTTAACTGCCCAAAGTATTCCTACTACCGTGAATATCTTAGAAAATCAATTTAAATTGCAAATTGCAGCCAAACGTAAAAATGGTAGCGCTGCAGATGGCAGAACCGTAAAACTAGTTCTTAATGAAGGTTCGAGTACAGGTGTTACTATTCAAGGTAATCAGCAAACTACTAACGGTAGTGGTATAGCAGAATTTAATATTGGTATTAGCCAAAGTCTAACCCAAGCCCAACGTGCTCAACTTATCAAGACAGGCATTGGTTATACTGCTATCGTAACTGATCAAGATGGTACTCAGTCTAAAATTATTCAAACTATTCAGGTGGAGCAACCGTTAAGCGCCATCCAATTTGCATCTATCGAAACACCAACTATTAGCGAGCTTGGTGGTAAAGGCACCATTAGTGTCAAGCTATCAACCAAAGATAAGCAATTACCTGTTACAGGACAAGCAGTTGCTATTCAGTTGGGTAAAGTAGCGATTGACTATGGCGTTACCATCAATACAGAATCGGCAATAACTGATTTTAATGGCGAGACAACCTTTATAGTTAGTATACCCAACACCTTAACAGCAGAAGAGCGAGCTAAGCTTAAGCTTACTGGTATTAACTATCAGCTGTCCTATGTCGAAAAAGGCATTACCTACTCTGAAATCAGTCAAGTTAATATCACGACTCCTAAAGTTGACTTAAGTATTCTTAATGCAACTAATAACATTGACAATCAAGCTGGCTACATTCTTAACAATGTAGGTAGTAATGTTACGATACAAGCCCAGCTTAACAACCAGTCAACTGATGAACAAATAACTAGCCAGCCAGTCAAATTAATATTTGAAAACAAATCACTAGCAAGTCTTCTAATAGTAAATGCGCAAAATGGTTCGTCAAATATCATTGCTACTACAGATGAAAATGGCTTAGTTAACTTTAATGTTGTGGTCCCAGGCAGTTTAACTGATGCGGAAAAAGAGGCGCTTAGCAAAGAGGTATTAACCGCCACATTGACAGAGACGCTAACAGGCAAGCAGCAGCAAGTTAAAATCAAAGTACAGTCTATGACTGCTGCAATCTCTTTGATTGCTAAACAGACAAACCCACTGAATCTAAATGGTGGAGAAACTCAAATTGAAGTGACTGTTGCAGACAAGTCAGTAGAGCCAAAAGTTGTTGCGGGCCAAAAAGTATTCTTGGCGCTGCCAGCAGCTATTGCCAGCCAAGGCGTTACACTAGTATCAGGTAATAGTCAAACTACTGATAATTCGGGTAAAGCTGTCTTTACTGTCGCTGTACCTAATAACTTAACTGATGCACAGAAAGCAGAGATTGCGAAAAACGCCAACAGCTTTTCTATTGGATTATCAGCAGCTGATGCTAATGGTAATATAGTAACCCAAGCCAGTTCAGTGACTACAGTTACCCCAGATCCAAGTGGTACCAAGGAAAGTCTTAGTATTGGGGCAAATAAAGTTGTTAATACCAAAGGTGATACATTTAAGGTATTCGTTCGTTTAGAAAATAAAGATGGTGCTATTGCTAATCGTGCTGTTCGTTTAAATGTAGACGATCCTATAAAAACTGGGGTTAGCGTTTCTAACGGTACTATTAACACTAATAGCGATGGCGTAGCAACTTTTGACCTTAAGCTTGAAGCAGGTGCGAATGTCAACCAAGCTATATTACAAGCAGGTATTCGTTTAACAGCAACTACGACGACCGTAGAAAACGTTAAATTAGAGCAAAACTATATCGTTGCTGTAGATAACGCAACAGTCGATAGTTATCAGCTCATAGCATCCTCTGATAAATCCACATTAAATACTGGTGGTGACCAAACGAATGCGATATTCCGTGTGACTGACAGTAGTGGTGGTGTTCTAGCAGGGGTGCCTGTACAGTTTAGTATTGAGAATCTAGAAGCAAGCGGCGCAGCTTTAACGACTCCAAGTACGGTAACGACGGATGCTAATGGTCAGATCGATGTTGGTGTTATCTTAGCCGCCAATACGGTCAATGCCCGTCTAAATCATAGTGTAGTGATTAATGCTAAAATCGTTACGCCACAGTACGGTGCAGATGGTAAAGTCAGTATGCAAGTACGTGAAGAAAAATCTCTTAGCTTGTCAGCAGTAGGTACTGAAATTACCCTTGCTGCTACAGAGACTAAGCTGAAAGATGGGGAAATAACTACTATTAGTACCACTCTGGTAGATGGCGCTGGACGTGCTATTGCCAATGCTGGTATGGAGTTGATAGGTGAAGACGGTAATATTATAGCTACTGCTACTGCTACTGCTACGGCGATTACCGATGCGGATGGTAAAGCGAGTTTTAATATCAGTGAGGATGCCTTATCGTTTGATAGTAATGGTAACCTACGTGTGTATGCCCGTGCTTTCGGTGAAAATAAGATAAATAATCAACGTAGCTTAAGCAGTATTGATTTGGTCAAAGTCTCACAAGCAGGTATCAGCTTTATTGATGTTAAAAACGTTTATGATGTAAACACCCCACAAACCATAAATATCCAGATACGTCGTGATACAGCGGTACAAGCGGAAGGTCTGATTGGTAAGCAAGTCGAAGTGCAAACGACGCTTGGTGAATTTGCAGATGGTAGTGCTGCTAGCAACAAAGTTATTGTTACAAAAACCATTGACGCCGCTAATATAAATGGCAATATTATTACGATACCAGTTACTTTAACATCGCAGCTTGCTGGCATTACTGCTTTACAAGCGACTATATTGGGCGATACATTGCAAAATGGTGAACCACGTTATAGAGCTACTGTTGATACGCGATTCCGAGCTACCACACCTGCTAGAATGCTATTCCAAGCAGTCAGATCTGTTATTACTTCAGGTGGTAGCACTGAAGTTATTGCTACGGTCAAAGATAAAAATGATGTACCAGTAGAAGGGCAAACGGTGGTATTTAGTCGCGCCTCAGACTCATCGGCAGGTCGCTTATCTGCTGCCACAGCAGTAACAAACAGTAGAGGTGAGGCACGTGTTATTTATCAGGCTAATGCTAGCTCTCCTATTGGTGGCGTGATTATTAATGCACGTTTATTAGAAGACAATGCAGGTATTGGTATCAAGACTGCTAATATCACCGTCTCAGAAGAAGCGGTATATACTACTTTAGCATTCAGTAATAAATTATCATCTGATGATATCTATTATACGATACGTGGCTCAATATCTGTCATGGATGGCTCAGGACGTGCTGTACCGAATCAGGAAGTTTCGGTTAAGTCTTATGCTACTGAATACGCACAAGGAAAATATTGTTTATTAGATAGTACCGTAACTTATCAAGCGGCTGATATTAAGGAGTTTGATGAGAATGGTAAGCTCATTAGTGTGACAACGCCTGAACCAAGATCTTTCTCTGAGAAGACTCCAGTACCTCTAAAGTCTGGATGGTATCCTACAGAAGATGCAAACTATAATTATACTCTAGATAAAGATACTGACATTATCCTGAATGAAGATAAAAATGCTAATGGTACACTGGAAGCGATTAACCCAGTCGCTATTAGTGGTGGAACAGTATCGGATGACAGTTATACCTTCGTTACTAATAATGAAGGTCGTGCTGATTTTGAGATTCGCTATCCATTGCGCTATTCGAACTGGGTAAAAGTGCGCTTTGACGCTTCTACTTTCTTAAATGGTAGTGAGAACACCCAAAGTATTAATTATCAGTTACCAACTTCAGTAGATGATTTATCAGTAAATGGGTCAACTCTGATAACTCCTTGGATTAATAATACTAGCCCATTTGGTGATGGTGGAGCGACTTGTACCAATAGTATGAGTGTAACTATTAATGAGAATACATCGCGTACTAAGGTTGCCTTATCACCTTATTCACCAAATTACAGTGTTTCTATCAATGGTGAGACTTCAGCCAACGCACCAACTGCAGGCTTTAATTCTTATATTATAGATTTTGGTAAAGCATTTGAACTAGGTTCAACTGTTGATGTAAGTAACAATGGATTCGGTTTTTCTAAAACCCTAAAAGTTGAATAAAAGCGCAGTAATTTTTTAATTAGCATTTTACAAAACCCCCAACCCCCGCGTTGGGGGTTTTTGTATTTGTAATCTCAATAATTAAATACAAGCAACTCAATCAGCAAAGTTCTGCAAAAGCGATTAGAATAGTCGGTTTCCTATGCTGCTATACATATTCAAAGTAAGCAGCACGTTTCATTTTTAATTGAGCGTACTATGTCAGACACCGCAACGATTGCTTCACCAAAAACGTCACTTCAAATGACACCTAAAGAGATTCCTACTATTACTGCTACAGCCACCCTATTGATTAAATGCCGTGACCAAGCCGGTATCGTACAAGCCGTATCTGAGTTTATTCATCGCTATGGCGGCAATATCATTACGTTAGATCAGTACTCAACGGCCCATGAAGGCGGTCAATACTTTATGCGTTTAGAGTTTGCCTTAGCGGGATTGAGCGAGATTATCGATAACTTTGAAGCCAGCTTTGCGCATACCGTTGCCAAACGCCACAATATGGAATGGCGCTTACATGACAATGCGATTAAGACCAAAGTTGGTATCTTGGTATCTAAATTTGATCATGCCTTATTAGACTTACTATGGCGTCATCAGCGCGGCTTGCTCGATTGCGAGATTACCTGCGTGGTAAGTAATCATATTGCTTTACGCCAATCCGTCGAAAACTTTGGTATTGCTTTTCATCACGTTCCAGTGACCAAAGATAATAAAGTAGAAGCAGAAGAGAAGATCCATACATTGATGGCGGGTAATGATTTATTGGTGCTAGCGCGCTATATGCAGATATTGTCGTCAGATTTTGTGAAGCGCTGGCCAATGCAGATTATCAATATTCATCATTCATTTTTGCCAGCGTTCGTCGGCGCGGATCCTTATCGTCAAGCTTACGATAAAGGGGTGAAGTTGATTGGCGCAACCGCCCATTATGTGACTGCTGAGCTCGATCAAGGACCTATCATTGAGCAAGACGTGCACCGTGTGACACATCGTCAAGGCGTCACTGAACTGCGCGCTATTGGTCGCGATATCGAGCGTAATGTATTGGCTCGCGCAGTCAATTGGCATGTACAAAATCGAGTGATTGTCGCAGGGAATAAGACGGTAGTATTTAATTAGGTTTTCATTAGAGTGGTTTGAAATTTAGAACAGAGTATTAAAAGATACTTAATAAAAAAGCTGCGAGTATTATTATTTAATACTCGCAGCTTTTTTACTATATTACTACTGTGGAACTGGTTCTATAACAGCATCTCTAATACAAACTTGCTACCGACAAAGCCAATCGCTAATAAAATAAAAGCATAGATAGTCATATTAGCGGCACGTTTTCCGCGCCATCCAGCACGCCAATTACCGATAAGTAATGCGCCAAACAGCAGCCAAGACATCAGGCTAAAGGCTGTTTTGTGCACAAGATGCTGCGCCATCAAGTCATCTACGTAAATAAAGCCAATTCCGAGTGCAACGCTCAGCAGGACAAAGCCGACCAATAGCATATCGAATAATAGGCTCTCCATGCTTTGAAGAGACGGCAGCTTGTTGACCCAAAAGCGGTGAATCGATTGATGCTTAAGCTCACGTATTTGTAGTCGCAAAAATAGCGCTTGTACCGCTGCCATCAGCAGCACACAATATGCGGCAAGCGACAGCAAGATATGAGACTCAAGCCCAATGCTAATATCCGTAATCGGACGATAAGGCGCGCGTCCAATATGACCGATTAGCATACCTACAAGAGCAGTCGGTGCCGCGAGGATACCCAGACTGACAATAGGTCGATACAGAGAAAACATGACGTAAAAAAACAAAAAGAATAAGCTGATCAAGCTGATGATATTAAACAGATTGAAATTTAGCCCATAGAGTGTGACTATGTGTGGATAAAGTAGCGCTGCGTGTGCCAACATGCCCACAAATAATAAGCCTAAGCTTGGGCCTTTATGGACAGGTCTATCTTGAATCAGCGCCCAACCAATATAGATGCTGACTAAGAAGTAAGCCATCGAAGCAAGTAAAAATGCAAGTTGCAAGATATAAAACCTCATCTCATAATGCGCGCAAAATACGCGCTTAATTTCATGCTAAAGTGGTATTATTAGAATAATTACCCAATTTATCATAAAATGGCACTCAATTGAGCACCGTCTTATGTATTCCTGATAAATGCTTAGCAATTGAGCTTGAATACCTGCGATCGCATACCCTAATAGTATTTACCAACTCTTTTATTTATGAAGAGTTAAGCTTAATCCAGAATTATTTTAACTGAGAGTTATTTATGTTTGATACCTTAACAGAACGATTGTCGTCTAGTCTGCGCAATATCGCAGGCACGGGGCAATTGACCGAAGACAATATCAAAGACACTTTACGCGAAGTACGTATGGCGCTGTTAGAAGCCGATGTGGCATTACCAGTCACTCGTGATTTTGTGAAGCGTGTCAAAGAGCAAGCGCTTGGCGCTGAAGTGCTTAAAGAGTTAGCACCAGGACAGGCATTTGTCAAAATCGTCCATGACGAGCTGACTGAAATGATGGGCAGTGCCAATCAGCAGCTTGAGATGACAGGTAAGCCGCCGGTTATTTATCTGCTAGCGGGTCTGCAAGGTGCTGGTAAAACTACCACTGCCGGTAAATTGGCCAAGTTCTTACAAGAGCGCCATAAGAAAAAAGTCATGCTGGTATCTGCTGACGTTTACCGTCCCGCAGCGATTGCCCAGCTTGAGCAAGTCGCTGGACAAGTAAATGCCAAGTTCGTCAACTCAAGTAGCGACGAAAACCCGATTGATATCGCCTTGCGTGCTATCGAAGAAGCTAAAATCCAATATCAAGATATCTTGATTATTGATACAGCTGGTCGTTTGGCCATCGATGAAACCATGATGGATGAAATCAAGGCGTTAACCGCTGCGGTCAATCCTTCTGAGACACTGTTTGTTGTTGATGCGATGACCGGTCAGGATGCGGCAAATACCGCCAAAGCCTTTAACGATGCGCTGCCATTAACGGGCGTTATTTTGACCAAGACTGACGGCGATGCTCGTGGCGGTGCGGCGCTTTCTGTACGCGCCATCACAGGTAAGCCAATTAAATTCTTGGGTCGCGGCGAGAAACTAGATGCGCTAGAGCTATTCCATCCTGAACGTATTGCCCAGCGTATTCTTGGTATGGGTGACGTCTTAAGTCTGGTTGAAGAAGTTGAGCAAAAGATTGACCGTGATAAAGCCGAAAAAATGGCGAAAAAGATGCAAAAGGGCGGCGAGTTCGACCTTGAAGATCTATTGACCCAGTTTCAGCAAATGAAAAGTATGGGCGGTATGGCGGGCTTCTTAGATAAGATGCCAGGTATGGGCGGCTCTGATATGCAAAAAGCCGTTGAAGATGCCAAGCCAGAAGAAAAAGTGCGTGAGATGGAAGCGTTGATTAATTCGATGACGCCATTTGAGCGCAAAAATCCTGATAAAATCAATCCAAGTCGTAAGCGCCGTATTGCTGCAGGCTCAGGTCGTGAGATTCAAGACGTCAATCGTTTGCTCAAGCAGCATAAGCAAATGGCAAAAATGATGAAAATGATTTCTAAGCCAGAAGGCATCAGTAAAATGATGAAATCGATGCAAGGGTTGATGGGCGGCGGCGGTGGAGCAGGCGGCGGTGGTCCATTATTCGGCGGTGGCGGTCAGCAAGGTGGTGTTAAAGATGTGAACCCACAGCAAATGGCAAAGCAGATGGGACTTGACCCAAATAACATGCCTAGCACTGAAGAGATGCAAAAACAGATGCAAGAGCTACAAAACCAAGCGCCGAAGAAGTTTAAAACACGTTTTTAAATGATTTAGTGCTACTGGGAAATATTGATGATAAAAACCTCAAAGCTAAATGAGCTTTGAGGTTTTTTCATATTTTGAATATTTGAGTGAATTCTCACAAAGAATGCATGAAAAATATAGAAAGTGAGTCAATTAATCTGTCCTAAATGCTATGATAGGCGCTGTTTTACGATGTCAAGAGAATTAGCCGAGGTTATGATGTTTTTAGCAATGGATACCGTGTTCGATCAGTGTTCGATCGCCATTTTAGATGCCAGCGGTCAAGTGTTATCGAGTCATACCGAGACAGGTAAGCGCCAGCAGACGCAGCAAATCTTACCGATGATTGAAGCGGCATTATCTGAGGCGCAGCTAAAACTGGCTGACATACAAGCGCTTATCTTTAATCGTGGTCCTGGTGCCTTTAGTGGTATACGAATCAATACGGCAGTGGTACAAGCGCTATCTGTCGCGCACGATACTCCTTGTGTGGGTATCTCAAGCCTGCAAGCGATTGCGCAAGCGGCGTATCAGCAACGGAGTTTAAGCGAAGTATACAGTGCGCTTGATGCGCGTATGCAGCAGGTATATTTTGGGCATTATGTGGTAATAGATAATATCATGCAGCCCGTTAATCAAGACAATGGCGAAGATACTGAGCAGTTGCTAGATTATGATAGCCAGACAGCGCTAGATATTCCTATCGTTGGCAATGGTGCCGGTTTATTAACTTTGCATGACGGTCAGATTATTTATGCTGATATCCATCCTGATGCGACCGTGATAGGACAACTGGGTATGGCTCAGTTTATGGTCAATGGCGGAACAGAAGCGGCGCAAGCTTTACCCAAATACTTACGCAATCAAGCGTGGAAAACGCTCAAGGAGCAAGGTAAGGCTTAGTGTACCCTTTCTATATTCAGTGCTTATAAAGCTTTCAAGTGTCGCACGCGACAATAACAGTATTATGAATATAACAATATAAAACAAACGCCTTTATTGTTTTCGGGATTTCTTAGGAATAATTTTGTGGATATTATTTTATTAATTCAAGCTGTCATCATGGGTATCGTTGAAGGTATCACTGAATTTTTACCCATCTCTAGCACGGGATATTTAATTTTATCCGCTGATTTGATGGGTTTTTGGACCAAAGAAAAAGTCGATTTGTTTGTGGTGGTGGTGCAGTTTGGCGCTATTTTGGCGGTCATATATGACTATTGGGGCAGACTCTGGCAGGCACTGATGGGTTTGCTGACGGGTAAAGCAGAAGGCATGAGTAATCCTCGTCAGCTGGGACTTAGCCTAATTGTCGCTACTATTCCAGTGATGATTGTTGGTTTTACTTTTGCTGATGAGATTAAAGCCTATTTATTTAATCCTATTGTCGTTGCAATTATGCTGATTATCGGTGGTTTGCTGATCTTTTATGTTGAAAATCGCCCGAAAGCCATTATTGCAGAAGAAGCAGAAGACGTTAGCCTAAGAACAGCTTTGATGATAGGTTTGCTGCAATGTTTGGCATTGATACCCGGTACATCACGCTCAGGTGCGACGATTATTGGTGCACTGTGGCTTGGCGTCTCACGTAAAGCCTCCGCTGAATTTTCTTTCTTTTTGGGTATTCCGGTCATTATTGGTGCGGCTCTATTAGATTTTATTAAGCATCGTGACGTTTTGACCAGTAGCGAAGATTGGTTAGTGCTAGGCATTGGTACTGTCGTATCGTTTATCGTTGCCTTGCTTTGTATTCGCTTATTGGTCGCTTGGGTCAGTCGCCGTGACTTTAAAATCTTTGCATGGTTGCGTATTATCACTGGTGTGTTGGTTTTAATAGCCGCTTGGGGTTTTGGTTATCAAATGGCAGGCTAAGTTTGTTGGTGGAATGTTTTGATGGTAATTCATGCGCTTGTAAATACTAGAAAGGAATGGCAGTCATGACCAATTTGAAGCAAGTGCTGACTGCTGAAATGAGCTGCCAACTATTTTATGTTAATGAAACGCAGGCAAGTCAAGTCGAGAGCTTGCAGGCACTCATAGCTGAGCATAAGCTACCCATTATTTTGAATGCTGAACTGGTGACAGAGAAATTAAATCAAAAACGTCGCCAGCAGTTAAGTCAGATAGTTACCCAACCTATATTGCTGTTAGATGAAAAAGATAAACTTTCATGGTTGAGTGAGGGGTTAAGCGTTGCCCCCGAATGGGATAAACTGCAGCGGCGCGTAGTCAGTGCAGGGCGTAAGTCGGAGCTTTTATTGCAGGCAGCGAGATTGACCGCAGATAGTCAGGTCATAGATGCAACTGCTGGTTTTGGTCATGATAGTCTGATACTGGCGAGTACTGGTGCCCAAGTTACCATGCTTGAGCAGCAGCCATTGATGGCGTTATTGTTACTTGTAGAGCAGCTGCGTATGAGTACGCTGCCAAATTGGCAAAAGCTGATGTCACGTTTGCAGATTATTAATACCGATGCGCTCACTTATTTTGCAAGGTTTAATAACTATCTAGGGGCTGATAACGAGCAAGCCATTGATGTGATATATCTTGACCCTATGTTTCCAGAAGACAGTTATCAAGATAGCAAGACGGGGAAGGGCGCGAAAGTCGGTAAGCATATGCAAGCGTTGCATCAATTAGCGCATCCGCCAACGTTAGATGAAGAACAGCAATTACTACAATCTGCACAAGCCGCTATTAGTCAAAACAGTCAAAAACAAGGTCGCGTCATCGTTAAGCGTCCACAATTTGCGCCGTTACTTGCTCATCAACAGCCAAGTGAAAGCTGGAATAATGAAGCAGTACGTTTTGACGGTTATTTCGTTTAATAATATCAAATAAGACAGCTTATAAATTTAGGAGCAGGGAATGTCTGTATTAATCATTTGGGTGATGGGTGCGGCGCTATTGTTAATCAATATTATGCTGCGTACCAGAATCTTGCGCCTTGAAGCACGTCTAAAAGAGTTAAGTAATCCTAAAGAGCAATTGGCATTTTTACGCCAGCAAGCTGCACAAAAAGAGAAAGTTGCTGCGATTAAAGCCTTACGCAAGCAATATCCCGAGCTATCACTCATTGAAGCCAATAAGATGTGGCAACAAGTCTAGTGGCATTATTAGTATCAAAAAAAGTATAGTCGATTCAATTTAAAAAGAACACAGTACTGCTGGGATAAATTTTACGAAGCCTCTGGAGTGCGAAGCGCACGACAACCGAGAGAAATTTATCCCAGCATAATGCTATTTTAAACGTAACTCTTTTATATTGAACTCACTATAGCGTACGCCAAGTTCTATGTACTAAATTGCTATGTACTCAAATCATTATTTACTATTTTCTATCCATGATAATTAAAACGCCATGACATTTAACGACAAGCTACAAGCTTATATCCAGCTGACACGTTTTGATAAGCCAGTAGGTATTGAACTGCTACTATGGCCAACATTATGGGGTGTATTATTCGCTGCGATGGGGCAGGCGCAGCAACAAGGCGCAGGCATTACGGCAGGACTACCCAGTTTCAGACTCTTTGTGATTTTTGCCCTTGGAGCGATATTGATGCGGGCAGCAGGCTGTGCGATTAATGATTTTGCCGACCGTAAAGTCGATGGTCACGTAAGCCGTACTAAAGGTCGTCCGTTAGCTGATGGACGTCTGTCTGCTAAAGAGGCAATTGCAGTTTTTTTAGTATTAGTATTATTGAGTGCCAGTCTATTACTGTTTTTACCCATTCAAGTATTCTATTGGTCGTTTGGTGCCGTCATATTGGCGTTTATTTATCCATTTATGAAACGTTATACGCATTTGCCGCAAGTATTTTTGGCGGCGGCTTTCGGCTGGGCGATACCGATGGCATATGTCGCGATACAAGGCGCGCCTGATATCTGGTGTTGGTTGTTATTCCTTGCTTATATGTGTTGGACAGTTGCTTATGATACTCAATATGCAATGGCTGACCGAGAGGATGATATAAAGATAGGGGTTAAATCAACCGCGATATTATTTGGTCGTTATGATGTGATTATCATCTCGTTACTACAGATGTTGTTTTTAGTTATCATGGGCGCAGTCATGTGGCGTTATTTTGCGCCGACCAGTTTAGGTATTACACCAGTCTTTGGCTTGGCGTTAGTCGCGATGATGTTTGCTAAGCAAAATAGTGCGTGTGCCAGTCGTAATGCTTTAGCTTGTTTTAAAGCATTTTTAGCCAATATATGGGTAGGACGTTACGTTTTTGTTCTTATAGCCATCGCTTGTATCTGGACGACTTTTAATGGATAAGCTCAATAAATTTTCGAGACTAAAGGCTAAGAAATCATCTGCGCATAATATGCCTAAGAGTGATTATGAGGCAAGATTGGCTGAACATGGACTAACACGCCAGCAGGTCATCGAGACGGAGCGTAAATTGGCAAAGTTTGCCAACACCATGGATTCGCTCGTACGTGTGCCTTTTACCAAGCAAGGTATGGGCGCAGATGCTGCGCTTTCGACCATTCCGCTGGCAGGAGATTTAGCAGGTCTGGCATTAACAAGTTATGCATTTATATTGGGTCGTCAGCTCGGTGTACCCGCACATAAAATGACGCCCGCTGTCAGATTGGCACTGATTGATATGGTGGTTGGTATCGTACCGGGTATCGGGACGCTGCTTGACATCTTTATTCGTCCTAGTCGTAAGACCTTGGGCATCGTGCATGAGCATCTACAAAACGAGTATGGCATCACCGAAACCATCCATATGGATCGACCGTTTTTGCATCAATCACTTGAAGATAAGCAGCAAAGTCGTTTTGGCGCTTTTTGGCGCAATCCAATAGTTGCTTGGCTGTATCTGCATATTCCTGATATGTTGGGGCTCATTGTCATTGTCATTATCGGTTGGGGTTTGTGGTCATTGATGAGCTGGCTAGTGAGTCTGTTTGGTAAAACTACTGGATTTGGTTAAATAATAGAAAAATAGGTCAGTTAGGCAATAAAAAAGGCAGCAACGATATCAACGTTTGCAGCCTTTTTTATTGCCATTTCCACTAACTTTACGACATATTTTTATACTTATAAAGCTTACTCAGTAATCACTTCTGCATCGGCACTAATGGCATCAAAGCTTGTCATTTTATTATTTTGAATAAAATCTACTGTACCACCGCCAGCATGACTAACTAGCTGAACATTGCCATCGCTTGAGCGATAGGTAGGATTATTACCTTGACCCTCAGGCGCGCTCAAGGTCATTTTAGGTTTGTTCGGTAAGGTGATGATGGCATTAAGCATGCCCGCTGCTGAAGTCTCAAAAACGACTGATAATGATTCGCCCGAGGCACTTCGATATTTAACGTCAGTGATTTGCGCGCCTTTAATGGCTTGCTCTGGATTGGGCACTGGAGCAGGGTCAATGACTGAGGTATCCGTTGTGCCAAGATGATCCTCTAGCTCCGTTAAGTTCACATCTTGTTCTGGATTCACAGCAGACGCGTTGGCATTAATATCATCAGCAACATGGGGTACATTAATGTTGGAAGTCACAGGTGTCGTTTGAACTGCCAGTTCTGTGGCTGTTTCATTAGTGGTCTCAGGCTCTGGTGTTTTTTTGCAGGCAATCAACAGTGATAAGCTTAAAAAAATGGCAGATACAGCCTGAAAATATGGTTTTGATTTTATAAAGGTAGAGGGAAGAGTTTTCATAATAAGACAGCTATCCATTAGTGAGGGTCATAATTAGGCATATAGCTAAGGTACTGAACCTAAATTAATGATTGACGTGTTTTATGCTTATGCGCTTTATGTAGCCGCGCCCGATTGGGCGATAGGCGCGCCAACATAGCGGCAGATAAAGGTGTAAAACAACCTAACATCATATCTGCTAAGGCTTCGGCACATATAGGTGCAATCGCATAACCTTTTGCACCCATTGCTGACATGCTCCATAAACGCTGACTCTGTGCAAGTAATCCGACCAATGGATGATAATCCATCGTTTGAGTACGAATGCCAGCACGCGCATGCCATGTACTGATATCATTTGGCAAGACGCTGCTTAATTCAGGCATATCTTCAATCAACTTGTCATAATTTTGCTGATTTTCTTCATCTCGGACATCGATATTGGTATCACCATCGATAAAGCTTGCACCAAGTAAAAACTGTGGCTGATTTTTGCTAATATGGTTCAGTTCCGCATCACCACTCTGTCCAATAAATGGCGCACAGTAGCCACTGTATTTGAGCGGCAATTTAGGCAATTGAGTCAGTTGCTGCGCAGTTGGCGTAAACCAAGACAGTTGCCCGCGAATCGTACGGCACTTAACGATACGTTTATCCAATTGATGGCTTTCATAAGCCGCGCAAATCACAACATGGTCAGCTGTGATAGTCAAAGAGGCTTGGCTCGCATTTTTATCCTCTTTAGAACCTATCAAAATGATACTGTTCTCGGTTTCCTTAATATTAATAATATTGAGCTGCTGATAGGTGATATTGGGGTGCGCAAGAATAACAGTTTTCAAGGCTTGTGGATTGACCAAACCGGACTGTGGCAGATACAAGTTATGAGCTAAGTCTTTATCTTTTAAACCAATGATATCTTGTGCTTTTTCGGGGCTAACAGTGGTTGCCATAGCATCTGGATAATCTGAAATCTGCTCCGTACCAATATTAGTTTTCACCAATAAGTCTAATGTGCCGGTCTGCTCAAGTATCAGCGGCGATTTTTGGATAGCGGCCTGCTGATTAAAGTATCGATATAATCGACCACTGTATAAATAGCCAATAGAATGCAGATGCTCATAAACATGATGAATAGGCGTCATATTCGGGGCAAGTAAGGCGCGCGGATTACCAGATGCACCAGCCAGCGGTGCGTCTTTATCGAGCACTGTCACGCTTATACCACGATTGGCAAGTGACCATGCAGTCAGTAGTCCTGCCACACCAGCACCGATAACGACTGCATTATTAGGATAGTTGGACAAAGGCACCTTATTAGATAAGGTTGAAATAGGCTTATCTAAAGATGACATCTCGCTCATAACGGCCGTGAGCATCTCACGCTTAGACCCAAGCACTTTGCTCTTTTTAATGACAAAACCCTGCGACTGTAATCCACGTTTGATGATACCTGCAAAGCTATAGGTAGCAGCAGTCGTGCCAGCACGTGATAAGCGTTGCATGTGGCTAAAGATACGCTCTGTCCATAAGATCTCATTGCAAGAAGGCGCAAACCCATCTAGAAACCAGGCATTGATGTACGGACGCTGAGTAGCTACTGTACTATCTAAACTTGCTAAGCTATCACTAGCATCACCTAGCCAAATATCAAGGGTTAAATTATCATCAATAAAATCTAGCCGATGACAACCAGCGATAAGAGGAGGATAACTGGTTAAAAGTTGCTCAATCAACAGTGCCAGTTCAGGTGTACGTTGTCCCAGTGGGGCAAGTATCTTTGCTAAGTCATTAAAGGGGACGGGATGTTTTTCGGTAGTAATAAAGTGCAAACGGGCGCTTGCTAAGTGCGGATGTGTTAATCGAAGCTGTCGCCACAACTGCCAAGTCGCGAGTAAATTAAGTCCTGTACCAAAACCTAGTTCGTAGATCGTAAAGCATTGCTTAGGAATAAGGTTTGCCAATCGCGTGGGCAGCTGATTATGTGCCAAAAACACATGGTGAGATTCTGCTAAACCATCTGCTTGCGAAAAATAGGCATCGCCAAACTCACCTGATACTGGCACTTCATTACCAGCGTCATCAGTTTGCCACTCAATGTTGGCTGGAGAGATAACATGTGCCGGTGTCGTGCTTTTGGTTGTATTAATAGCCATAGAAGCTGGTTTGGGCATAATTATTTATCAACCCCACAGTGGTCAAGCAAGTAGGAAGTGGCGCATCAAATCGGTAGACATCAATCCAATAGATGATTTCAATCGATAAAAATGCAACTACCAGCGTTCACGGCGAACAAATACCAGCCATGAGATGAAAATACCGACCAATAGGCTAAGCAAAACAGTAAGTGCACCATATAAAAATAATTGACCTTGACTTTCATAAACCAAGACGTTTGCTTGCGTCTGCAAATCATTGACTTGGCGTTGCAGCTGGGCATTACGGCTTAGTAATTCTTGGTTGGCAGCCGATAAAGCTTTATTTGATGGTTGCAGCTGTGCCGCCAAGGTATCGTTAATATCGGTAGCAGGCTTTGCTGCGGTAGCCATTTCTATGACCGGAGCAGTTGTTTGAAGGTCGCTCGATTGAGGAGCGTTGTTAGCTGCAATCAGTGCTGGCACAATCCCTGCTGCGGGCTCGGTTTGAGTAGTCAGTGTTGGCGCTGCATGTACTGATATTGACAGGGAAGTAATGGATACTATGCCCGCAAAAACAGTACTTGCAAGACCAGTTTTACATCTTTTTAATGAGAGTAACCGCTGAATCACGATGATGCTACCTCATTTGTTGTGCTGACATTCACTGCTGGTAACGCTTGAATAAATGGCTTGATGTCGACATGACTGTAAACACCGTCACGCAAATACGGCTCAGTGCTTGCCCATTTTTGAGCCGCCTCAAGCGAGTCAAAATCCGCGATAATCAGGCTGCCTGACATCTCGCTTTTCCCGTGCTCGATAGGGGTTGGTCCTGCGATAATCAAGCGCTGCTCACGATTCAATACTTGTAAGCGCTCAACGTGCTCTGGGCGTGTCAGCTGACGTTGCGCGCTACTGCCTGCTACGTCATGACCGATAATGGCGAATAAAGACATGTTGCTTCCCCAATTAATAATAAAAATAGAGCGTTAGAATCAATAACTATCATGCGTCATTTTGTCTTATCAGACTTTGTAAAGCATGATAGTTATCATTGGCATTCAGAGATAAAAAAATATCTACTATTAAGTTATCAGCTGCTATTTAACTTTTTATTTAGCAGACTTATCCGTCAATGCAGGGTTTAGATGCTTTTTCAATAACAAAAACTGAGCAACTACGAATACCAGCATCAGCGGAATCCAGCCATAAGTTTTAAAGTTAATCCAAGCTTCATCTGACATGGTAAATGCCGTGATATAATGTAGGACAGCCATCATCGCAAAAAACAATGCCCAAGCAATGGTCAGTTTTTTCCAACCACTCATCGTGAGCGAAAAAACATCTTTCATTGCCAATTGCATCAAAGGTTTATTGATTGCGGCACTGACCAACAGCGTTAGCGCAAAAATACCGTTAATAATCGGTGATTTCCAGCGCAAGTAAATATCGTCACGCAACAGCAGGGTACCACCGCAAAAAACGATAGTTAACAATAAGACGACCCATTGCTGTTTGTCGAACTTGCCCTTTTGACGCACAAAGTGAATCGCATAGACGATGATAGTAGCAACGAGCAATGCGCCAGCTGCTGCCAAAATACCATTGTAACGAGCAGCAATAAAAAACGCGATCAAAGGAATGAAGTCTAATAAGGCTTTCATAGCAAATAAAATGTCCAACTAAAACGTATGCGCTAGTTTACACGTCTACTGCGTCAAAAAAAAGCAATCAACACTATAATCCTCTGATATGAGCTGCTTTGACAATTTTAACCTTATTTTACTCAAGAATATTCAAAACTCTAAGGCTTGCTTTATGAAAATCGATTTACATTGTCATAGTACCTGCTCTGATGGCACTTATGCGCCGGCAGAAGTGGTACAGCGCGCCCATACGGCTGGCATTAATGTATTGGCCTTAACCGATCATGATACCTTGCTAGGTATCGATGAGGCACGCGCCGCGGCGGAAGCTTGCAATATACAACTAATCAATGGCGTAGAAATCAGCTGTGAGCATACTTTGAGCGGCGGCTACGGTAAAAATAAATCTACCAATAAAATTATTCATGTACTTGGTCTTGATTTTACCGACCGCGAGAAAATGCACGCCACCCTACAACAGTTGCAAGACAGCCGCGCGACTCGTGGTCAACGTATTACAGAAAAACTCAGTAAGCTGCTTGGTATCGATTATGATGAGCTGTGGCAAGCTGTTCTTGCTAAAGCTAGTGGCAACCCGCAAGCAGTTGGGCGCGCCCATATCGGACAAGTGTTATTTGAACGTGGTGAAGTAAAGACGGTACAAAAAGCCTTTGATAAGTATTTGGCAGACAATAAACCTGCTTATGTGGCGATCGAGGCGCTGACAATGCAGCGCGGCATTGAGCTGATACAGGAATGTGGTGGCAAAGCGGTGTTGGCACATCCAACGAGGTATCAGCTGTCAGCGACGCGCGTCCGTAAGCTTATCGAAGAATTTGCGCAGCTTGGTGGTGATGCTTGTGAGTTACCTGCCAATAGCGAGCCTGTCAGTACGCGTAAAATGGTTGACCGTAGTATTGCTGAGCACAAGCTTGCTGCATCGATAGGTAGTGACTTTCATGGGAGCAATATGCCATGGCGACGCTTGGGCGATGTCCCCAACATGCATCCCGAACAGCAAGGTATCTGGCAATCTTTTGCGGCTTTATCTTAAATAGAAAACAGCTGCACTTATTGACCGATGAATCAATTAAACGGATTGATAAATAGATCAAAAATTGCCACACTCAATGATAAGTTCAGATTTAGTATCAATCATGACACCGGATGGATTGCTCTGGTTTTAACTCAATCACTTTCATTGTTTTCGGTAGCCCATTATGGCTTTTTCGATATCTCATCTAGGCTATAGAAAACTCTCGCGAGTCATTTTTGAGTGGCAGGCTGCTGATAGAGCGTTGCTGCTAGCATTGTTTGTGTTGATGGAAATTACCTTACATTGGATCTGGTGCTTGTATGTTTGGTCTCGTAGAGAGACCTATGGCTCCTATGTTGACATGGCGCTGTTGTATCCTTTATGGATTGGCATTACGCTGCTCGGACTCTTCTTTTTATGGATGATCAGTCGCTCATCGCCTATCAAAACCGGTCACGGCTCGCTACATACGTGGCAAGCGGTATTAACCACGCTTTATAGTACTTATATTGCGGTGGTTATTTTGGTAATGGGGCATAGCAGCTTGGTGGCTGGGGTGTCGCTGGTGGGCGGGGCGATGCTGGGTATGATGCTTATACGGCGACGTTATGTATGGAAGGCTTTTTTGGCTCATAGTATGCTGATTTTTTCGGCTACATTAATTCCCTATTTCGGCTTTACGATTCCTAACCTACAACAAATGACAGCGACCTCTTTTCCCTTGGATAGCTATAACTATTTGACCTATAGCGAGACCACGGCTATCGAAAATGCCATCTCTGCGTCCATATTTCAAAATGGGACACTTAGCTGGGATACGTTTAATCAACTGCGTTTTTCTTCCGCGTTTTTTTGGCGCAGCACGCATATTTATATGTCGCTGCCAAAAGCGATTTTTATCATCTATATGTTTCGTACGCTGTTGTTGATATTGGATAACAGTAAAGCTGAGATTATGCAATATGCCAATCATGACGAATTGACTCAGCTGAAAAGTCGCCGTTATGGCTTAACGCAAATGCAGCAGGCGCTTTTGGCAATGGGAGATCAGCAGGATTTCAGTATTATATTATTAGACTTAGATTGGTTCAAAAACATTAATGACAATTATGGTCATGATGTTGGCGATCAAGTATTGTCTGAGGTTGCACAAACCTTATTGAATTCATTGACAGAAGAGGCGATTGTGAGTCGGTATGGTGGAGAAGAGTTTTTAATCGTGCTCCCAGATACCTCGCATGATAGCGTCATGACGATTGCTAAACAGCTGCGACGAGATATTGCTGAGCAAGTCATCAGTGGCGACAACCATACAGATTTTAATGTTACGGCAAGTTTAGGGGTTTATACCTTGACGCATGCTGAGCGTATTCATATTCAAAGTGAATATAGGGCTGATGAGGCAAAAGAGAATGTACAGTCGCCAAATAATTCAAAAAAAGATCGTTCATCTGTTAAAGGGTTGCAAAAAAGTAGCCCAATACAAAACAGCTCGCAACGAAGAATTGCTCACAGAAGAAAACGAGTCGCCACAGAAATCGCGAAGGCGCAATTACCCATCGACATTTGCCAGCGCTTGATTTGTATCGCTGATAAAGCACTATACGAAGCCAAGGATCGCGGACGTAATCAAGTCGTTAGTGCCAACGAAGTACTAGCAGCAGAAAATAGCACGGTTATCTCATTTTATACCGCTAGCAAATAAATCAGTACTTTAACCTTTTAGGTCCTTAACCGGTTATGACATAGATAATATCTAGGTATTTAATGCTTGTACCAAACTTGCTAATACGCTGGTCGCAAAGCTACCGGTCGTCAAAGTAAAGTTTAAGATCATTATCTGACCACCTTCTGTATCCTGCCATTCCCAACTTAATGCTTCAATAGGTAATCGCAGTGCTCGCCTTTGCGCCTTGATATCACGCTGCTCTAGACCTGTGGCTAGCTGTGTTAACAATGGACTATGCGCTACGATATCAGTTTCCATGGCTGCCGCTTTGCCGCTGACCTTCTCATTACCTGTGCCCCACAGCACGGCGGTCGGATGGATATCGCCTGATTCAAGACGGGCTCGTAAGGTATCGTCTATCTCGTCGCTTGCGAATATCGAGCCTGAGCCATCTAGATTAAATACTTCGCCTGCAAGTCCGTGGTTCCAACTGCCATCACGGACACGTGCTGCCAATATCTCATTAAATATCAAACTGCGTGCCGCCGACAGCTCCATGGTATTTTGCTCACGAGGCACGCGTTTACGTTTGCCTTTATTAGACGGCGGACAGGCCTCAGGTACAGGACGCGCAAACAATGACAATGCCTCTCTAATATTGTTGCCACTGCGACCAAAGCGCTGCGGCCCAAAATAATTGGGCACGCCACTTTGACTAATAATCACTAAGTGCTGCTCGACGGCTTGCTTGGCAGACAATAGCTGTTCAGGTGATGGTGTATCAAAGCCTACAAATTCAATATCACGCAAGGTAATAATAAATTGATTGGCGCGGTGCGTGCCGCGATTGAGCTTTTTATTGTGCCACTGCTGCTCAAGGATGGTGATTGACTCATTAGCACCGATATCTACGGGCGCAAACTCAGAGTCTGGTAATTGCTTCTTTGGTATGCGCAAGCTAAACCACTGCGTTGTTAGCGCATGACGGTCTTTCAGTCCTGAGAAACCAACATCCCGTAATGGAATCTCCGCCCATTCAGACAATAATTTGGCAAGATACGCCGTGTTCATCCCTGACTTTTGGATATGTAGCCAGAGATGCTCACCCTCACCGGTGAACTCTAATGGTAGCAACTCGTTAACAATAAAATCCGTGGTATGAGCCTTGTAAGTAGCATGCTTTAACAGCGGCTGTATCGGCTGCGGTAAATTGGCAGTATCAGTAGCAGCGGTAATATCATGGTCTTGAACAGTCATAAGATAGTCTTTTACGTTTTATAGAACATTAATAGGGATTAAAAAAGCAGTCATTACGTTTTGCAACGTGGTCAATATACAAAAGAACAGCATAAGTGAAGGAGGCTTGCTACTATCGATAATTCTCGACACGCTTTAAACAGGAACCATTATAACCGTTAAGGATGACTTATGAGTAAGGCAGCTACTATAAATACAGTCACTATAAACAAAGCTGATATTGTCAGCGGCGGCATGAAATCGTATAAGCAAGATGACGATAGTATCATTTTAATTACCCGTGACGACAGCACGTTTCGTGCTTTTGATGGCAAATGTCCGCATGCTGGAGCAGATTTGGGTACAGGTTTGCGTTGTGGTAATCGCGTGATTTGTCCTTGGCATCATGCAACTTTTGATAGCAGCGACGGCGCATTACTGGAGCCAATCGCGACAACAGGCTTGACTCAATATCAAATCATAGATAATGGCGACAGCCTAACGGTTGATACCTCAGCCAAGATAGATAAGCAGGTTGAAAATGATAAGCTGACTGATACTCATACTATTATCGTTGGCGGCGGCGGTGCAGGTTTTATGACTGCCCATCAGTTGCGCAATACTGGCTACGGCGGCAAGATTACCTTGGTGAGTGCCGAGGACAAAGCCCCTTATAATCGTCCTTTATTATCCAAGGCTTTTTTGGCCAGTAATATGCCAGAAGAAAAGCTATTACTGGGCGGTACAGATTGGGCGAGTAAACATGATATTGAACTGCGCTTAAACCAAACGGTCAGTGAAGTGTTGCTCAATGAGCGTAGCATTGTAATGACAGATGAAAAGGGTGATAGCAACAAGCTAACAGCGGAATTTTTAGTTGTGGCAACTGGCGCTGAGCCCAAGATTCCACCTATTAAAGGGGCAACGCTTGATGGTGTCTATACCTTGCGTAGTATGGATGATGCCAAATTAATCAAAGCCGCCAGTCATGATCAGCGTGTAGTCATCGTCGGTACGGGCTTTATCGGTATGGAAGTTGCGTCAGCATTGGCGCAATCGGGTACTACTGCTTCTATTACTGTTATCGGTCAAGACCATCGCGTGATGGGCAATATCGTCTCCGAAACGGTTAGCAATGCGCTGATTAAATTGCACAAAGAAAATGGTGTTGAATTCGTGTTTGATGCCAGTGTCTCTGAAATCACTGCAGCGAAAAATACTACTGACAATAACGAAGATAACTTCTCACAAGTGTCTGGCGTCAAATTAGCCAATGGTGAGCAAATCGATGCTGATATCGTCATTTTAGGAACAGGTGTCGCACCGCGTATCGAGTTATTACAGAATACAAATCATCCAGATGGCGTACAAGTCGATGAGCATTTACAACTGCGCGATGACGTCTATGCGTTGGGGGATATTGCCAAAGCGCCCAGTCAACTGGGGCGTATGCGTATTGAGCACTGGCGGGTTGCATTGCAACATGGCATGGTGACGGCAGCCGCGATATTAAAGGACGATAACGTCAAATCGCTTCAGGAGCGTATCCCTTTCTTTTGGACGATGCAATATGGCAAAAGTTTGCGTTATAGTGGACATGCTGCGACGCCAGATCATGGCATTCTAATGGGTTCAGCAGATAGTTTTAACTATATAGAATACTACTTCGATGACGAGGATGAAAACACGCGTGCCAGTGCAGCAAGCTCGCTTGGACGTGATAAAGAGCTGGTAGCATTCTCTGAGTTATTACGCCAAGGTCATGCACCAACGCGGGCACAGATTAACGCAGGGTTTGATATCATCGAGCAAGCGCAGGCGTTATCGCGCTAGTAATGAAAACGGATAAATATTACTATTAAAGCTGAGCTATTTATTTAGGTCAGCTTTTTAATCTAGGATAGATATCACATAAAAATCTCACGTATTTTATCAATACATGAGGCAGATAGAAATTTTCTTGCGTGCTGTGCCTCCGCAGACAGAGGCGGCAAAAATTTCTATCAGCTTCTTTATGAGCTTTTTGTAATGAACTGAATATACGGATAATAAAAGGACAAAATAATATGAATGAAAACCAAACTAATAACGACAATATTAATAACGACAATGCCAATAAAGACAGCGTTTTCTTACGTCAAGCAGAAGCTAGTGATATCGACGCACTTGAGCAGCTATTGAATCGTTGTTATCGGCAGACAGAAGGCTGGACCAACGAAGCAGACTTAATCGGTGGTATTCGTATCACTCAAGATGAGCTGGCTAGTACCATCGCCAATCCAAAACATTATCTTTTCGTTTATCCAAAAACCATAACAGGTGAGCGTGATGGAGAAGAAACGGGTGAGCTGTTAGGATGTATCGGAGTAGATATGCAAGTTAATGCTGCTGGTGATAAAAAAGCCTATATCGGCATGTTTGCCGTCCATCCTGAGCTACAAGGGCAGGGCGTTGGTAATGTGATTTTGCAAGCAGCTGAGACATTTGCAGGTCGTCATCTACAACCAGGTGAGCAAGCTTCTGATAAAAAACAGGCTCGTTTGACCATGTCTATTTTAAGCCATCGTCCTGAGCTATTGTCTTATTATCAGCGCCGCGGTTATCAGCTAAATGGCAATAAAATGCCGTTTCCAAATGATGGTAATAATGGCGAGCCAAAGCGTCAGGATTTGGAATTATTAGAATTAGAAAAACCAGTCAGTTAAAAAATATGTAAAGGCTAATATTATCGACCCCAAAAGTATTTGAAAGTCATAAACAGTCCTATACTCAGCAGTAAAAATGCCACCACAATTAAGCGCTTAAACCAGTTAAATGCTGGTAAGCGTGTGGCATTGTCATTAGAGGTGATATAGGCAAATAAAAATATCAAACTGACAACCAAGGTTAAAATGCCAAGCCCAATCGGTAATATAAAAAAATACGCCTGCCACATGAGTATCTCGCAACCATCATTATTAAGCACATCATAGCAGCATCCCGATTGTACTGTCTGACTTATCCGCACCTTAAATTTTATAAACATATCAGGACGACGACGTGAGAAATTTCAAAAAATCGGTATTCATTATGGTATTCACGCCGTTTTTTACCGCGTGTTCTAATGCGCCTCCTGAAAATACGGTTGAAGGGCTGATCGAAGCGCAATATGAGCAAACTACCAAGATAGTAGAGGACGCAAAGGCTAACGCAGGCAATGATAAGATGGCAAAAGCCATGAGCGGCATGATGGAGACCATGATGCCAAAGCTTGAGCGCATTGAGAATATCGACTGCGATGCCATTGATGGTGAAAATGCCTATCTCTGTAGCGCTGATGTCACCCAAACGATAGCGGGTAATAGCCAAACCAACAAGACGGGATTTAAAGTTTATCTAGTCAATGATAAGTGGGTATTGGGTAATTAGAGGCTTTGATACTTTTTAATAAATAAGGGCTAATAAATAAGCACTTCTATTGGTTGCTGATAATAAAAAGGATACCCAAACGGTATCCTTTTTATATAATAGATAAGACTATTACTAATATTACCTAGTCCATTGCTAACGCATCGTCACAAACTCTTCTGAGCCAGTTGGATGAATGGCAACGGTATTATCAAAGTCAGCTTTGGTTGCGCCCATTTTGATCGCTACCGCAAAGCCTTGAATCATCTCATCCACGCCAAAGCCGATACCGTGCAAGCCAATGACTTTTTCTTCCTCGCCTAAACATATCAGCTTCATCGTAGACTTTTGGCGATGCTGAGTCACCGCACTATACATATCCGTAAAGGTGGAGGTATAGCATTTGATATTGTCTTTACCAAATTGATTTACGGCATCGATTTCAGACAAACCAATGGTGCCAATAGGAGGGTGGGTAAAGATAACTGTCGGTATCAGCTCATAGTTTAGATGCTCATCAGGTTTGTTATTAAATAAGCGCTCTGACAAGCGACGACCTGCTGCGATAGCCACTGGTGTCAAATCAACACTGTTTTCGATAATATCGCCTACCGCATAGATACCGTCGACATTAGTGTTTTGGAACTTATCGACTTTAATTTTGCCGCTATCGGTAGTCGCAACGCCCGTCACTTGTAAATTAATACCGTCAGTAGAAGGCGCGCGACCGATCGCCCAAATCAAGCAGTCTACGGTATCAAGAGCACCATCTGTGGTACACAAAGTCAGGCTACCATCGTCATTTTTAACAACTTCGGTGAGCGTGGTATTAGTATGCAATTGAATGCCGTCTTGCTCCATCTCTATCAGCAAAGTCTCCACAATGGTGTGATCAAACGAGCGCAGCGGCGAGTGCTGACGGACATACAAGTGTACCTCAGCGCCGAGACTATTCATCACACCAGCGATCTCAACGGCGATATATCCCGCTCCAACGATAGCGACCCGTTTTGGCAAATGATTCAAGGCAAAAAAACCATCAGAATCGATGCCATGTTTTGCGCCTTTGATATTTGGCTTGATAGGATGACCGCCTGTAGCAATCAACATATGGTCAGCGGTAATAAGCTCGCCATTCACTTCTACGGTATGATTATCAACAAATTTGGCAAAGCCTTTTATCACTTCAACACCGTTTTTTGCCAAGTTATTGTCATAAGCGCGATGAATGTTTTGAATATATTGTTGACGGCTCTGTACCAGTTTTTGAAAGTCAAAGCCTTTTAGCTCAACGTCAAAGCCATAATCTGGCGCATACTTATGAATGGCTCCAGCAACTTGTGCGCCATACCACATCACTTTTTTGGGTACGCAGCCCAAGTTCACGCAGGTGCCGCCCAATTGGTTGGCTTCGATAATGGCGCATTTTTTACCATAGCTTGCTGCGCGGTTGATTGAGGCAATACCGCCGCTACCGCCACCAATGGCGATATAGTCATAGTGTTTGGTCATATTGAGTCTCTTTATTAAGGGGTTATTAATGTAATTTGGCACGTTAATTGAAAACAGTGCCTAGCTAAAAACAGTCCACCATCTATACGATGGGACGACGTCTATAGAATAATAGTCCAGGAATGGACAAGCCCAGCACCAATCCTGAAGTTACAAATAACGCTTCAAACAAATACACCATCATTTGGCTAAATAACTCGTCGGAAAAGCCAAAATAGCCAATCTGTACCATACTGACCATTGCTTTATAAGCAGCGATACCTGGCATCATACAGATGACACTTGGCGAAATTAATGCTTTGGGCGGTAGGGTGTACTTTTTAGAAAAATACACCCCCAAAAAGCTGGCAAGCATCGCCCCAAAAAAGCTGGCAACCACGATATGTACATGTTCATAAACGAGAGCCGTCTTTAGCCCGAATCCAAACGCGGTCATCAGCAAACAAGGCAAAATATAACGTTTGGGAACGCTAAACATCAGCGTCCAACCAAGGGTGATGATACACGACAGCACCACGGTTTCAATGAACCACATGTCAAAACCCCCAGTGCTGTATGCGAAGTAAGCCCAGCGCCATTACGATACCAACGCACGCGGACAAAGTCAGCATATAGGTAAAAACGGCACGTCCAATCCCAATATTGACATAGCCTTTTAGGATATCTGAGAAAGAATTGATTAACGGGAAGCTTGGCACCAGTAAGAGCACGCTTGAGGCAACGGCAATATCGGCATTATTACCAATATCAAAGTAATAGGTAGTCGACCCAATTAAAGAGGCAATAAAAGCGGTCACGATGACCGCTATAAAGGGATTAAAATGGTGCTTGGACAGGTAGATACGAGTGAGCATCGCCACCATACCCGCGATAAAGGTTACGGCGGTAATTGACCAACTGCCGCCGTTTAGATAAGCAAATGCAGCACAAGATGCGCCAACAAACACAGCCACTAGCCACGTCGGGTAAACGGTCTTATCTAATTCATCAAAGGCAAGGGTGGCGCGTTCAGTCAGCGCAGGCTTCAGTTTGTCATTATCATTATCTGTGGCGGCTTCGGTTTTATTGACAATTTGCTGGATTTGTACCAATAAATTGACATTAATGCTCTGATTGATTGTATCTCTGGTGGTGGTGATACAGCGCTCATCGCAGATAGTGGTCAAGGTAATGGCATTAAAATTCAGCGAACATTCTACACTGTTCATGCCCAAGGCAAGCCCTAAGCGTTTGGATAAGTCCACCACCACGGCAGACTCAGCACCATATTGCATAAGGAGTAGTCCGCAGCGCACGCATAGTCGAGTAATGTGCTGTTGCTGTACGTAGCTGATAGAGGTCATTGATTAGATACGCATATTGGCTATTATGATTTTTATGAATGCTATAACTATAAATAGTGTGAGCGGTTATAGGCTATCGATACGGCAAGGTAACGATAGCATAACTTGCCGTGCTTATTTGCTACTATTATAAAGCGTAAACCACTGTCGCAAGGAGAATAAAATGCATATCGCTATCTTAACCCTGACTTTTGCGCTACCCGGCTGTAGCTCGTTAAAAGAAAAACGCCAACGCATGGGCGGATTGCATGCGCGCTTTGGCAGTACGCCAAGCGTCGCGGTATGTGAGAGCGGCGAGCGTGATCGGCATGATGCCAGCGAGTGGACGTTTGTGATAGTCGGGCTGTCTAAACGTGAGGTTGAGTCGCAATGCAGTCAAATTGAGGAGAAGCTAGAGCGGACAGTAGATGCAAGAGTGATGAATGTTGAGAGGGAGTTTGTTTAGTTAGAGCTCTTTTATTACTGGGAGCCAATCCCGCTTTCCGCTCATATCTTGGTTGCCCACTAGAGCAGTGACTAATAGCCAGTAGCGTGCCTGTTGCCTCGATACCACTCCTAGCTAAGTCACCGCTATCTAGTGGTCAACCAAGGATAACCGCTACAATCGGGGCTAAACAGCGCCTCAAGGCGACTATTTATAATTAAACACGATAATGTTTAACAAGACAGCGTCACACTTACTGGACATCGATATTCTTCACATCATTGATTAGCTGAATAATATCATCAGCTGTTTCGGCCACCCACTCTTCGCGACTCTTCTCATTGATAATATCGAAAAAATTATCGTTGGGGTTTTTGAAATTGACTGGGCGTTGCGGGTAAAGTTGCCCACCTAAATTTTTCGTTTTATCAGGATATTTCCAGTTCCCACGCAATGCTTCAACCCTTATTTTAAAGTTTTTCATACTGATCGGACACTTTGGCAGACGTGCATCCTCTTCATTTGTTAGCGTAATGCTGTAATATAAACGGTGATTTAACTCAATATAACAATAAACTCCTACGTTATCTTTTTCGGTTATTCTATAGCAAAGTCCGTACGTCTTAGCTTTGCCTTTCGTACCACCACCTGAGAAGTACTGCTTTACTGCTTTTTCTTGGCTATAAGGTAAAAGCTGATTATCACAAAAAGTAAACTCTATATTTTTCTCGCTAAAATAAGCCAATAAACTATTCCAGATCTCATTCTGAATATGCTGTTGAAACGTTTCAAAGTTCTGGCTA
The DNA here is from genome assembly GCF_904846475.1 of Psychrobacter sp. LFX-11D. Classification (NCBI taxonomy): domain Bacteria; kingdom Pseudomonadati; phylum Pseudomonadota; class Gammaproteobacteria; order Moraxellales; family Moraxellaceae; genus Psychrobacter; species Psychrobacter sp. LFX-11D. Next base: position 116,729 of record NZ_CAJHAV010000003.1, on the reverse strand, counting down.
AGGTTGTGAGCTGTTTTAAAGTTATTGTCATTTGCCAGAAAGTCTACATACTCTTGTTTCATTTTTGCATTCCTTGTTTGACCTGTAATTCTAGCAACGGTATTGATGTACTGCTCAATAGTCTGTTCTATATGCGGATAATCTACTACCTTTGCCTTACAGAGTTTTAAAAAGTTAAAAACATCTTCTTTATAGCTAATCACGCCATAGTCTTCATTACTAATATCTCCCTGTCCATAGGGCGACACATCATCCCCAAAACGATTTAAATATACTATGTAAATATTTTTATAGTCATAGCCCAATTCTTGGCAAGCTTTATAATATTTAGCCAGTTGACCTTTTTGATCAAAAGCATAAATCTTGTTTTCGATAACAATAACGTTGTTTTTGTTTTTGAGAATGATATCCGCTCTACCATGATCTGAATTACGAAAACTATATTCAATTTCACAACTGTAGTCATCTTTAGGGCTTAATTTTTCTCGATTCCATTCTTGTGTTGCTATGGCATTATTTAATACGGTTTCAATGAATAATTGTTGAAAGTCTGCTATTTTATGACTAGCATTTCTATTGAGTAATTCGGCAAGGAAACGAGAGTGCAAACCAACTTCTTCGCCTGTCTTACGCAAGATTGTAAATATATTAAAATCTTGTTTTGTATCATTGTGATTCTTTAGAGAGGCTTGTTCCTTATTCTGTAAATTTGAAAAATTTTGTTTAAAATTATTGTTGAGCATAACCATTTTCCTAGTGATTTTAATTTAAATTCTCAAATTAAGTTTATCAAACTAACACATATATCCATACTTTCCAAAACATGAAAAGAGTTCGTTACTATGAGCAGTACTTCTAAATATACAATGAGTGATATTCCTACTTACAAAGAACCTGAAGGATTTATGCTCGTCACAACAGGTCAAATAACTAAGAAGGTAGCGCAAAATATTGGTAAAGATAGGTTCAATAAAGCCTCTAATAGATATTTAAAACTCGGTATCCATGATTCAGATTTTAAAATAGTTAGTTTAGATGATTTAAAGAATATGACCGAAGTCGATAGAGATCAGCAACTCAAAAGTCAGAAAGTCATAGTTTTTTTAGTTGAAAAGGAGGCTGGCTTTGATGGTTTACGTGTCTTTCAAGAAGAAATAGCTACTATATCAGCACTGACTTTTGCAGTCTTTCCTTCAACCATAGATGAAATAAGTAGTTTCAAGACCAAACCCGAAAATGCTTTAACAGATAAGGTGAGCACACTGTCATCTATTCCTACTTTTGCTATACCTTTCATCACATCACAAGCAAAAAATGATTTTGTAAACGATATGAGCATTGAGAGTTATAACTTTTATTATTCCTTTATAGATTCAATTGTAACTACAGTTTGTAGCGTTTATAGGCAGGATGACTCTATGATTGGCTATGACTTTAATGATTGGAAACATGTATTCAGCGGCAATAGACTACTAAATATACTTCCAACAATTTATGCAAGCGAAGATAACAAAGCTAATTTCAAGAGTAATTATTTAGAAGGGTTAAATAAAGCTGGAATTAATCTGACTGACATCAAAGATATAATCTGTGTAATGAGTGCTAGTAGACCCCCTAGCTTAGAACAAACATGTGAAGTAACCGAGGCTGTAGAGGATGACTTTGCTATTTTTTGTACGACAACTATGAAGCTTACTCAAGATTTAGCTATTTTTGAAGACCCAAGCATAATAAGTGTCAATGTCGTAGTAAGTAGGCATTGTGAAGATGGATAATTAGCAGTATAGAGTAGATTAAGTACGACAACCAAGTTTCAGACAACAAAAAAGGCCACTCCGTAAAGAGTAGCCTTTTATTAATAATTAACTAATTTCTACTAACTTATTTCTTTCATAGCCTGCTTAAGCATTGGCTTTAAGAACTCACCAGTATACGAGCCTTTCACTTCCGCCACTTCTTCAGGTGTACCTTCCGCGATAATAAGTCCGCCACCTTTACCGCCTTCAGGGCCAAGGTCAATCACCCAATCCGCCGTTTTGATAACGTCAAGATTGTGCTCGATGACCACGATGGTATTACCTTTATCGCGTAGGGTATGCAAGATATTGAGCAGCTTATCGATATCATGGAAATGCAAACCAGTGGTGGGCTCATCCAAGATATAGAGCGTCTGTCCGGTATCACGTTTGGCAAGCTCACGTGCTAATTTAACCCGCTGCGCTTCACCACCTGATAACGTCGGTGCAGACTGACCCAAGCGGATATAGCTAAGACCAACATCCATTAATGCTTGCAAACGACGGTAAATCGCTGGAATAGCTGAGAAGAACTCAGTGGCATCTTCAACGGTCATATCGAGCACGTCGGCGATGTTTTTACCTTTATAGTGAATCTCTAAAGTCTCGCGGTTATAGCGCTTGCCTTCACAGGTATCACACGGCACATACATATCAGGTAAGAAATGCATCTCAACTTTAATGAGACCATCACCTTGACACATCTCACAGCGTCCGCCTTTGACGTTAAAGCTAAAGCGACCGGCTTTATAACCACGGGCGCGCGCTTCTTGCGTTTGTGCAAACATTTCACGAACTGGTGTAAACACGCCGGTATACGTCGCTGGGTTTGAGCGCGGCGTACGACCAATCGGGCTTTGATCGATATCGACCATTTTATCCAAATGCTCAAGACCACTAATGCTGTCATGCTTATCCGCAATGAGCGTTGAGGCATTATTTAGCTGTGTTGCGGCAAGTGGCATCAAAGTACGGTTAATCAGCGTCGATTTACCAGAGCCAGACACGCCAGTGATACAAGTCATGATGCCAATAGGTATCGTCAAATCCACGTCGTGTAAGTTGTTGCCTGACGCGCCTTTCAGCTCAATCGTCATCGGGACTTGTTTAGGCTTGGCTTTCCCTTTGACTTCCATATCGATCGTTTTGGCTTTATGGCGTATGCTTGGAATCTCGATTCTTTTCTTACCAGACATATATTGTCCAGTCAGCGATTCTTTGTTTGCCATGATGTCATCGACCGTACCTTGAGCGATGATATGACCACCATGTATGCCAGCGCCCACTCCGATATCGATAACGTGATCCGCTTGACGAATCGCATCTTCATCATGCTCAACGACCAATACCGTATTACCCAAATCACGCAAGCGCGTTAAGGTCTTGAGCAAGCGATCATTATCACGTTGATGCAAACCAATCGATGGTTCATCGAGTACATACATCACACCCATCAGACCTGCGCCGATTTGGCTAGCCAAACGAATACGCTGTGCTTCACCGCCCGATAGCGTTTCAGCAGAGCGTGCAAGTGATAGGTAATCAAGCCCGACACTGACGAGGAAGTTGAGGCGCTCATTAATCTCTTTAAAGATTTTTTCCGCAACTTCACCTTTATGACCGCCAATTTTAATGGTCTTGTAATATTCAGCCGCATCACCGATAGACAGCTTCACGATTTGAGCGATGGTTTGATCGTCAACGCGGACGTTGCGTGAAATTTCATTGAGACGCGCACCATCGCAGACATTACAAGTGGTATCAGCCAAGTATTTGGCCAACTCGTCACGGACTAGGTTGCTTTGGGTTTTGGCATAACGGCGTTCTAGATAAGGCAGCACACCTTCAAATGGTACGGTCTTGTTGGTTTTACGACCGCGCTCATCAGTAAAGTTAAACGTCAGCTTCTCTTTACCAGAGCCTTGCATAATAAGGTCTTGCTGTTCTTTTGGTAAATCTTGCCACGGTGCATCCATGTCAATTTTGAAATGATTGCAAACAGTTGATAGCAAACCAAAGTAATAGGCGTGACGTTTATCCCAACCATTAATCGCGCCTTGATTGAGCGATTTTTCATGATGGGTAATCAGTTTTTCGGCAGAGAAATACTGACGTTTACCAAGACCGTCACAGCTTGGGCAAGCACCGTACGGATTGTTAAAACTGAACATACGCGGCTCAAGCTCAGAGACCGCGCGATCACAGACAGGGCAGGAGTGCTTGGCTGACATCACTTGGTTGTCATCGCCGCCTTCTTTTGGATTGCCATCCATAAAGTGTAGCGTCACTAAACCTTGGCCTAGACGTAGAGCAGTCTCCAAACTTTCAGCGACGCGGTTACCTAAGTCATCACGAACTTTAAAGCGGTCAACGACGACTTCAATGGTATGTTTTTTCTTTTTATCGAGTGTTGGTAGCTCATCAGTATCGTAGACATCGCCATCGACGCGCACACGTACAAATCCTTGACCAATTAATTGCTCAAGTAAGACCGTATGCTCACCTTTACGCTCACGAATGACAGGTGCCAAAATCATGATTTTGGTGTCATCTGGCAATGCCATAACTTGATCGACCATTTCGGTGACCGACTGCGCCACCATTGGCTCACCATGCTCAGGGCAAAACGGCGTACCAATACGCGCATAAAGCAGACGCAGATAGTCATAAATCTCGGTAATCGTACCGACGGTTGAGCGCGGATTATGGTTAGTCGATTTTTGCTCGATAGCAATCGCCGGTGACAAGCCTTCGATACTATCAACGTCTGGCTTTTCCATTTGCGAGAGGAACTGACGTGCATACGCTGACAAGCTCTCGACATAACGACGTTGCCCTTCAGCATACAGCGTATCGAATGCCAATGAAGATTTACCAGAGCCTGATAAACCCGTAATGACCACAAATTTATCTCGTGGAATGTCTAAGTCGATATTTTTTAGATTGTGAGTGCGTGCGCCGCGAACCTTAATATACTCGTGTGCCATCGGTGATAGGTTTCCTATTTGCTAAATGATATTTTCAAAAAAATTAAAAGGAGCAATCAATATGAGTTAAGTGATTCATTGAAAGCATAGATGAGTTTAAAAATGCTATTCAAATTAATACGGCTTTATAAAAATATGCAGTTTTCACAAAGCGATAGTAATGGCTGTCTATATTAGAATATGCTTTTAATACTTGAAATGGATAAAGGTAATCTAAATAAAGATTAACTAATATGAGTGGTTTGTTATAGATTTGGCAGAATAACGTCGTTTTGTAAAAAGATTTATCATAAGTTTTTTCAGACAACAACGTTCTCAACGTCTTACTTTATTGTCATGATAGCTGCATTATTCAAGGTGCAATGACCCATCAGATGCACTTGGTAACAAAATTAACGCGTAAAATGAATGGCTTAAGTCGGTGTCCGCTATGATGCTGAAGTAGGAGGGCAAAAGTCTCGGCAAGCAAACGGCGAATGTCTTATACTAGTGAGCTTAATTTGTAGGCTAAAGCCTTGATACAGTCGTAATAATACAAGCAGAGCTGCCGTGATAAACCAGCAATGATGAACCAGTGAGGCAAGTATGAATAGCGTAGAAAAACGGGCAATCCTCGGGGTCGGTGGTATCTTTGCCTTGCGGATGATTGGTTTGTTTATGATTGTGCCAGTATTTTCTGTATATGGTGATAATTACGCGCATGCGACGCCGTTTCTGATTGGTTTGGCAGTCGGTATTTATGGGCTAGGACAAGCGATATTTCAGATTCCAATGAGCCTTGCCGCGGATAAGTTCCCGCGTAAGCCAATTATATTTTTAGGTCTTGTCTTGTTTGCCATCGGCGGTATTATTGCTGCCAATGCCACGGATATTTATGAGGTCATTATTGGTCGGGCGCTGGCAGGTAGTGGCGCGGTCTCTGCGGTATTGATGGCGTTACTTGCCGATGTAACTCGTGAGGAGATGCGCACCAAAGCGATGGCGACGATGGGTTTGACGATTGCGACCTCTATCATGCTTGCTTTTGCCTTTGGGCCTCTATTAGTAGGCTCGCTTGGCATCTCAGGATTGTTTTGGTTGACTGCAGGCTTTGCAGTTTTGGCGATGTTATTGTTACTGTTCGTCCCGACACCGCTACGGGTACTTAAGCACAATTTAGACAATAAATCGATTGGTCAGCAGTTGGCAACAGTTCTAAAAATTGGTGATCTAAATCGCTTGCACATTGGCATATTTGCTCTGCATCTGACCATGACCGCTATCTTTGTTATTCTACCGCATCAGCTTAATGACGTACTAGGATTGTCGGTACGTCAGCAAGGCTTGGTCTATTTGCCGTTATTATTTATTGGCTTTGCCGTCGCGATACCTTTTATTATCATCGCCGAAAAGAAACGCAAAATGCGCCAAGTATTTTTAGCCGCGATTGCACTGATGACGGTTGCCTTAGCATTATTGGCGCTCGGTGGTCAGGTTGGCGTCGGTATTATATTAGGTTTATTGCTCTACTTTATGGGCTTTAATCTACTTGAAGCAACGATTCCTTCATGGATATCCAAGCGCGCACCAGTCGCCAATAAAGCCACTGCGATGGGGTTAAATTCATCCAGTCAGTTCTTTGGTGCTTTTGTTGGTGGCGCAATGGGCGGGTTGTTATTAAGTCAGCCTAATTTGTTGGCATGGGGCATATTGGCAATTATAATGGCCGCCTCTTTATTGCTGATTATTCCTATTGCTGATCCACCATATTTGTCAAGTACGACTGTGACGATACCAAAGAATATCGATATTCAGGACTGGTCACGGCAAATGCTGGCAGTAGATGGTGTTGATGAGCTGGTGGTCATGGCAAAAGAACAGGTCGCTTATTTAAAATTGGACAAGACGCAGCTCACAGATACTTCGCGACAGGAGCTGTCGCATTTGGCACAAAGCACTCTAGATATTTAACAGAAAAATGGTTAAAGTAAAAGTATATTACTGCTAAGATTGAGGCTTTATATTAAAGACTCGATTAAAGCTGGTAATAAAATTATTCATAAGTAAAAGGACGATATCATGCGCGGTGTTAATAAAGTTATCATCATCGGTAACCTCGGTGCAGACCCTGAGGCACGTCAATTCAATAACGGCGGTAGCGTGACCAATATTTCGGTTGCGACGTCAGAGCAGTGGACAGACAAGCAAAGCGGTGAAAAAAGAGAAGCAACGGAATGGCATCGTATCTCACTATTCAATCGCTTGGGCGAAATCGCTGCGCAGTATCTTCGTAAAGGCAGTAAGGTATATATCGAAGGCAGCTTACGTACCCGTAAATATCAAGATCCTAACGGACAAGACCGTTATATCACTGAAATTCGTGCTGAACAAATGCAAATGCTAGATGGCTCGACAGGTGGTAGTAATGATGCTGGTGGTGGCTTTGGTAGCAATAACCAAGGTGGTCAAAGCAACCAAGGTAGCTATGGTAATCAGGGCGGCGGGTTTAGTAACCAAGGTGGCCAGAATGACTATGGTCAGCAAGGAGGTAATCAGCCCGCTCAACAAGGCGGTTATAATCAAGGCGGCAGTGCGTCACAGGGTGGTCATCAAAATAGCTTTAACAATCAGAATGCGCCCGCTCAGCAGAATCAATTTAATAAACCGACTCAAGCACCAGCGCAGTCGAAGCCTACAGCGATGCCAGATGGCCCTGTAGACGATGACATTCCGTTCTGAGGAATACATAACTAGTAACTGTTGATTAAATCAGATGGGGTCTATATAAATAGACCCTTTTTTTATATTTAAAGAAAGATTAATAAATAAAGCTATTTATTTAATATCATTGATTGTCATCGAATTAACTGTCATTTACTGATTTTAGTAGAAAATAATGATAAGTCATTGTTATTGTCAGTATTTTTGTTTATATTAGCGTTGCTTATAATTTTAAGCATTCACACCATATTTATCAATAGACAATCAAATTTTTATCAATATGCGAAAGATTTATTATTTAATAATTACTGTATTTAGTAGTTCTTGATAAATCTATTTTTAGTATAAATGCTATTTATTTATACCCTTTATTTTAATGTGGAAAATACTATGAACAAAAGTAATGTTATTGATTTAAACAGCTTAAATGTTGATGAGCTACGTGCTATTACTGAAAATGCACAGCAGCTTATTGCTCAAAAGCAACACCAGCGCTTGTATGATGCTTATACGCAGTTTGAAAAAATCGCTGAAGAAAGCAACGCCAGTATCGAGGAGATTTTACAAGCGGGCGAAAAACTAGAAAAGAAGCGTAGCATTAAATACCGTAATACCGACAATGACGAAGAAACATGGACTGGTCGCGGACGTAAACCAACATGGTTAGTAGAGGCCTTAGCTGGAGGTCGTCGTCTTGAAGATTTTGCTATTTAATTTTCTAATGGATAGTCGCTGTTATATTTAGCAACGAACGCTCTGTCTGTAAAGTTCTGTTTGATTAACAAGTAGATCGAACCTTTATAGGCAGATAAAAGCCAGTATCTTTTTACCAAAATAGTGGTAAAAAGATACTGGCTTTTTTGCTGTCATCTGTATGCTATTGTTTGCTATGATAATGACGTTTTTACCTGATATAAGAGTTATGCCATCGTGCCCCAAGTATCTGCCTCGTCTCATAAGCATCCCCGTAAGCTGTGGTGGTTGATTGGGCTTGTCTTGTTCGCGCTATTTGCTGTTTTGCAAATGCCCGCAGCATGGCTACTTGAAAAATATGCACCAGAGACGCCTTATATACAGCACGTGTCCGGTAATGTATGGCAGGGCGCTGCAATTTGGCAGATACCTCTGTCAGCGACGCCATTGATCGGGGCGGCTGAATGGTCATGGCAGCCGTGGCATTTATTATTGGGTAAGTTTGGTGCGAAGATTGATATTTTATCAGAGCAAACTCGCCTCAATGGTCAGGTAAAAATAGGCGCAAATTCTTGGGAAGTAAAAGACATGAGCGGTAAAATTGCGCCTGAGACTCTGACTCGGGTTGTCGATTGGCAATTACCAAATACGCCAATTCAGGTCAATAATATCTCGCTCAAACGTCAGTCTGGTTCAAACGATGGTGACTCAAACAGTGACTCTAATAGAAACACGTCGGGCTTTCGTCAAGCGTCAGGTCAGCTGACATGGATTGGCGGCGAGCTTGGCTATCCTAGCGGCGGCAAAATATTTTATCTCACCATACCTGCGCTGCGTGCTGAGCTGAGCACCGAGCAAAAAAATAACAAAAATCTGCTGCATATCAATCTTGTCAACAATCAAGACAAGCGTTTAGGCGACTTGTATCTTGATGGCGATAATATGTTGGATGTCAGCTTGACCCAGCGTCTGCTCGAGAGTATGCCTGAATACAAGGGGAAAGCGCCGCAAGATACGCCTGTGGTTAGTGTGCGTCAACCACTGTTAAATGGGCTAGGGGCACGCTAGATGATGACGCTCCCTACAAGTTTAAAACCTGTGCTAAATACTTTTAACCGCTTTGCCGTTTGGCTGCTATTATTGGCAATCACTTGGTTAAGCTGGACGGCAGCGCGACTCCTATGGCTGCTGCTTGCGCCACCGTTAGCGCCGGCATTACCACTGGTACCTTTACAGGATAACGCCTTATCCGCTCCAGATTATAGTAGTCTATTTGCTATTTTTGCTGACCCTGATCCTATCGCTGCTGTAGTGCAGCCGCCGCCTAATATTGTGCTAAAGGGTGTATTGCTGGCCATTCCAGAGAGTTTGTCTTCGGCACTTTTAGAGGTCAACGGTGAAGTCAAAAACTACCGAATTGGTGACACCTTAAAAGACAGCGATTACACGTTGGTTGCGGTTGCTTGGAACGAGATTATTATAGCTGATACTATTGACAAGGAAACGGTGATTCGTATGCCAGAAGCCATGCCACTTGATCAAAGTGCGATGATCGCAGGCGGGGTCAGTAATCAGCGCTTGCAAGATGGCAATATGCTACCTAATGCGCCTGTGCCTGACCTAAGCAATACTGGTAATCAACCGGCTGCCGAAGCACCTAGCGACAGCGCGCCCAAATCTGCAATTGACGAAGCAGTGACTGAATTACAAGAAAACCCTGCCAGTTATTTAAGTAGAATGGGTGTAATGGCGGGAGGCGATAACTATCAAGTCACAGCAGCGATGCCTGCTAATATACGCAATCGCTTGGGACTTGAATCTGGTGATCGAGTGCTGAAAGTCAACGGGCAAAGCGTCGGTAGTAATCCTGCTCAGGATGCTCGCGTATTACAACAAGTGAAGCAATCAGGGGAAGCACAGATAGAAGTACAACGTGGCGATCAAGTTATTACGATTCGGCAGCAGTTTTAGCATATATAAGTGACAAAAAGGATTCTTCAAAATAAATATTTGTTGGTTGATATGATTGGCGATATGATGGCCAACATAACTTAGTATCAATTAAAATTATGACTTATCAAAAGAATTAAAGAATCAGGACTTATCAAATCCAGTAACCATTAAATTCAATAGTCATTGAATTCAGTACATACCAAGCGCCATCACTGTAGGTAATCATCAATATGGTCAGTTCTTATAATTTTTCAGTCACACCTTTGCATCATATTTTGCAGCGTTTGATGCGATTGTGCCGTCCTCTCTGCTTGGCCATACCACTATGGGCGGCTAGTACTGGGCTGGTGAGTGCTGAAAGCTGGAAGGTCAATTTGCAAGATGCTGATATCAAAGCCTTTATCAATGAAGTGGCGACGATTACCAATCAAAACTTCGTCCTTGATCCGCGCATCAACGGTAATGTGACTGTGATCTCCAACAAGCCTTTATCGCGTGATGAGATTTATCAGCTATTTTTGAGTGTGATGCAAGTCAACGGTATCGCTGCTATTGATTCAGGAACAACGATTAAACTGGTGCCAGATAACGTTGCCAAACAAACCGGTGTTGCTGTTGATTTACGTGGTGAGAGCGTCGGTGAAACCTTGGCAACGCGGGTGATTTATCTGACCAATACCCAAGCAGCAGAAGTCTTGGGCGTTATCCGTCCGCTCATGCCACCGTCTGCACATGCCGCTGCTGTGTCTGGAGTCAATGCCTTAGTGCTGTCCGATCGTGCTGATAGCCTAAATCAGCTGACAGCGCTTATCCGTGATTTAGACAGTAATGTGAATGACAGCTTACAAGTCATACCACTACGTCATGTCGATGCCGAACGTATGATGGAGTTGATTAGCGCACTGGTGGCGAGTGCTGGTAGCGGGCAAGCGCAAGGTGGCAACAATCAGCTAAAGGTTATCGCCGACACGGCGAGCGATAGACTGTTGGTTAAAGGCAGTCCTGAGATGATTGCCAAAGTTCAAGAGATGGTCAATCAATTGGACACAACGCCATCAAGGCGCTTAAGTGGTCTGCGTGTTTTCCGCCTAAAATATGCCAGTGCCGGTCATATTGCTGAGATGCTGCGCGGTCTCCTTGCCAGCCAATCCATCAATAGCTCTGGTGGTTCTTCAACATTAGAGTCAGCATCATTGAATGATGCCGCTGCTACAGGGTCGTCGCTAACTGGTGGCGCTAATAGTAAGGTAGGTAGCAATAGTATCGGTGGTACTGCTGCTACGCCTTTACCGAATAATAGTTCCGCGGGTACAAGTATCGGTATCGGTGGTCGACCTTTTAGTATTATCGCTGATGAAACTCAAAACGCCGTCATTGTTAATGCAGCACCTGAGCTGATGTTTGAGATTGAAGATGCTGTCAATCAGTTAGACAGCCGCCGCTCGCAAGTATTGATTCAAGCAGCTATTGTTGAAGTATCAGGCGATGATGCAACGCAGCTTGGGGTTCAGTGGGCGCTGGGTAATGCCAATAGCGGTTATGGCGTGGTGAACTTTAATAACGTGGGCGCAAGTGCGGTTTCACTTGCCGCTGCTGCTTTGTCAGGTGGTACAGGGATAAGCGCGGCAGCAGGCTCCATTGCTGGTGCTTTGTTAGGTATTGGCAGTAGTAGTAAAGACAGCAAAGGCAATGCGCAATTCTATGGTGCTATCTTGCAAGCGCTTGATTCTTCTACCAGCGCCAATCTGCTATCTATGCCATCGATTTTGACCTTGGACAATGAAAAAGCCAGTATCTTAGTGGGTCAAAACGTGCCGTTTGTGACAGGCTCCTACACCACGGGTAGTGACTCTTCGACGAACCCCTTTCAAACCATCGATCGCCAAGATATTGGTATCAATCTAAACGTCATCCCGCATATTGGTGCAAACGGCACCGTACGTTTAGAGGTATCACAGGAAGTTTCTTCAGTCGTACCGGGTAGTGCTGGGAATGCCAGCGGTCTTATCACCAATAAAAGCCTGATTAATACCACGATTTTGGCAGATGATCAGCAGACCATTGCTTTAGGTGGCTTGATGCGCGACAACTCCACTACGCGCCAACAAAAAGTGCCAGGTTTGGGTAATGTACCCCTTATCGGTCGACTGTTCCGCTCGGATAATGACAATAGCCAAAAAAGCAATTTAATCATATTTTTACAGCCGACTATCCTCCGTGATGGCGGCGCAGTAGCAAGCGTGACAGAGCGTAAATACAATCAGATGCGCGTTCTTCAGCTGGTTATTGATAAAAACGGTACGATTAAACAGCTGCCATTAAGCGGTACCGAAGGTTGGAATGGTGATATTAGTGCCGATTACGAGCTCATGCCACTCAATCCTTTGATTCCTAAACGGGATCAAAAGCCAAAAACAACTTCCAAAGGTTTTACTCGTGTTGATAGTCCAAGCACAGGTATCACAACTTATCCCTTAAATCGTTAAGCGCTTTTATGGCTGTTTGCTAATAAGTCTGCTAATAATCTAGCTAGGATTTTAGCGCTTACCAAACTCTGCTTTCATATCTCTCTCAAAGTTTTACTATACTTAAAAGTACGGTGTATTACATACACCGTACTTTAGTTTGCGTATTCATATAATAGATAAACATATGCCTTGGCTATACGCGTATAATAAAAACAGATAACATAGGTATGTCACGCTTTTGCTGATAGTACGATATATTTGTTAAGATAAATAAAGGTCATCTATAAAGCCGTATTCATCAGATATCAGCTAAGTACTATTCGTCAGTTAATTTTAAAAGGTAACTATAATGGCAAGCACTAATAATAAAAAAAAGTGGCTGGCATTAAGCGTAGTGGGTATTGCATTGGTACTGATACCAAGACGCAGTAGTCAAAAGGCGCACAAACCAGTGCCTGAAAATTATGACCCTATAAAAAAAGCTAAAAGTACAGATAGTGAGTAAAATGATTCTTTAGAAAGTAGTTAATGGGAAAGCTGACTTATCATAGCAATGATGAATTTTGGAGTTTCTTGATGACAGAGATTGATACATCAGCTATCAATAATAAAGTAAGAACGAAGATTTTTCCTTTAATTGATACTCATACGCATTTTGATGCTCCTGTGTTTGATGAGGATAGAGGTGAGCAGGCGCAATTTGCCTATGATAAAGGTGTGCGCCATTTAGTTTTGGTTGGCTACTTGCACCGATATTTTTCACGGCTTTATGAGAATCAGCAGCAGATAAATAATCTTTGTCAATTGGATAAAAAAAATTGTTTGAACCAAAAAAAACGTTTTCCTAAAGTACATATTGCACTAGGTTTACATCCTTTTTATATTGAGCAGCATACAGAAGCCCATTTGGAAGAAATGGCGCAAATGCTAAATGAACAACGTCCATTGGCCATTGGTGAAATAGGTTTAGATACTTTTACCGATGCCATGAAGCAGCCTGAAACGTTTGCCAAACAACAGCGGTTTTTTATTGCGCAGTTAGATATGGCAGTGGCACATCAGCTACCTGTTATGCTGCATATTCGTAAAGCACATGCCGAAGCACTGGCTTTACTAAAAGCGCATAATTATGACGCGCATAAGCTTGGCGGCATTGCCCATAGTTTTAGTGGCGGTGTACAAGAAGCCAAAGCCTTTGCGAAATTAGGGTTTAAGCTTGGCGTGACTGGGCAAATAACCAATCCCAATGCGAAAAAACTGCGCCTTGCCATTCAAGCTGCGGTTGAGAGTTATGGTATTGACTGTTTGGTTATCGAGACAGATTGCCCCGATATGATGCCTATCCTAGGCCAGACGCTAGATAATAATTTAGAAGGTGCGTCATCTAATAACGCGTCTGTGCTTGGACGAGATAAAAATAGCGAACGGGGTGATACATCTATGCATAGTAGGAATGTTCCTGCTAATTTGCTTTACGTATTACATAGCTTGAGCGAATTACTAAATGTTTCTGCGGCTATTCTCGCTCAGCAATTGTGGCTCAACAGTTGTAATGCTTTGCAAACTAAGTGGTCTTATACGCTTTGAAGTTTTTAGCGCATACTAATTAATATATAGATGGTTTAACAATAAAATTTTTAAAAGAGTTTCTACATCGTTATGAATGAAGACACACAGATGCAGTCAGATATTATCCAGCCAGAGCCTATCGAAGAGCAAATGTTTGTATCTGAAATATTAGAGACACCTGATAGAGATGCCGAGCAGTATGAGCGCCGTTTTAAAGGTACTCAGACACTGTATGGTAATGCTGCGGTAGATACATTTTCTGCTGCGCATGTTTATGTTATTGGGGTAGGCGGTGTCGGTTCCTGGGCAGCAGAGGCTTTGGCGCGTACGGCTGTTGGTACTATTACATTAATTGATTTAGATATATTGGTAGCATCCAATGTCAATCGGCAGCTGCCCGCTTTAGATAGTACCTTTGGGCAAAGTAAAATTGAGGCGATGGCAGCACGTATTCGTGAAATCAATCCAAAAGCTACGTTGCATTTGGTTGATGATTTTTTGACCACTGAAAATGTCGCAACATTGCTGCCCAGTCGTGAAGAAGCAAAAACGGCGGCACAAACCGCTCCGATTGTGATTTTAGACTGTATCGATGATATGGATGCCAAGCTTGCCATTGCTTTGCATTGCCGCTTTAATAAACTAAAATTGGTCTGTGCTGGCGGGGCAGGTGGTAAAATAGACCCCAGTCAGATTAGAGTCGGCGATTTACGAGACACCTATCAAGATCCATTATTGGCCAAATTACGTAATAAATTGCGCCATGAAAAGGGCATCAATAGTGCCCTAAAAGAGAAATTCGGTATCAAGTGTGTTTATTCTACAGAACCACCGCGCGTAGACAAGAGCTGTCAAACAGGTGGTTTGCACTGTGGTGGTTATGGTTCGGCGGTCGTCGTCACCTCAGTGGTTGCCATGCTTATGGTGAGTGAGGCATTACAATTATTGCTTAAGCAGGCGGCTGTTAAACCAAGCCTCTGATATGAATTTATGGAGTCCACCTTGTCTATATCCAACGTACCAGACTTTGATTACCCTATCGCAGAAGATGATGCGGAGCGTATCAATAGGCTCAAAAAATATCAGGTATTTAATACCAATCAAGAGTCTTCTTTTGCACGTTTGACTGAGCTTGCGAAACTGTTTTTTAATGTGCCGATGGTGGCGATTACTTTTATAGATGAAGAAACTCAGTACCTAAAATCTGGTATTGGTCTTGACGAGGTATGTACCACGACACGTAATGTGGCTATTTGTAATTATACTATATTGTCTGATAGCATTTTTGTGGTAGCTGATTTGGCAAACGATGAGCGCTTCAATACAAATCCATTTGTCGCCCAATGGCCTAACCTACGCTTTTATGCTGGCGCTCCTATCATTATGCATGAAGATGGCAAACAGTACCGTTTTGGCTCTTTATGTCTGATGGATATAGAGCCTCATCATGATTTTAGTGATGAAAAAGCCGATGTCTTATCCCAATTTGCGACGATGGCAGCCGACGCTTTAAAGCTACAAGAGCAGCAGCGTAATGCTAAATATGCCAATGAGATGAAGTCAGCGTTTTTGGCCAATATGAGTCATGAGATACGCACACCGATGAACGGTATCATCGGTATGGTTGAGATGCTCAGTGACACCATGCTGAGCGTTGAACAAAGAGAGTATATCGAGAATATAAAAGTATCAAATGAGCATTTGCTCGCGATTATCAATGGTATTTTAGACTTATCAAAAGTCGAAGCCGGTAAAATGACTATCGATTCTATCCCGATGAATCTATCTAGTCTCTGTAATGAGGTCGTTAGCTTATTTGCTATCAAAGCTCGCCAACGTGGCTTGGTTTTAGACTATCACTATACCGAGTCACTATCGCCTTATGTTAAAGGGGATCCCGTACGTCTTAAGCAGGTCATGGTAAATTTGGTCAATAATGCGATTAAATTTACCCGTGAAGGCGGGCGTGTAACGATTGATGTTAAACATATGCAAGACAATCCTTGTCTAGATAATAAGGATTGCGATCAGACTAAAGGCAGTAATGATAGTCGTTTAGATTTTGCCATTGATGATAAAAATGACACAACGATTCATCAAGAAATGACTTTATGTATTGAGGTTACGGATACGGGCGTCGGTATTAAGTCTGAATCATTAGAGGCAATATTCGATGCTTATGATCAAGCAAATAAATATACCCATAGGCTTTATGGTGGTACCGGACTTGGATTGTCTGTTTGTAAGTCTCTAGTGGAGCTAATGGGTGGCTATATTGAAGTAGATAGCGTAGTCGGTATTGGCACGACCTTTAGAGTATTATTGCCGCTACCGTGTATTGCTACAGAAGATTATGAGATATGGCAAGCGGACAATGACTTTACAATAACGTTGCCGAGTGATGAGCTGGTCGGTCATATCTTGTTGGTTGAAGATGATAGTGTGAACGCGATGATTGCCAAAAAAGCCCTTAATAATGGTGGTCATACGGTCACTCACGTCAATGACGGGCAACAAGCTATCGAGATATTTGCCTTATATCCTGAGCGCTATGATGTGATTTTGATGGATCATCACATGCCGATTATGGATGGGGTACAGGCAACCATCAAACTTCACGAGCTCTATGCTCCTCAAGACTTGCCGCCTATTATTGCGTTGACTGCCAATGCAATGGATGGCGAGCGTAAAAAATACCTTGATGTGGGTATGCAGGATTATTGTACAAAGCCTTTCAAACAAGAGCAGCTGAATGCGTTGGTGCAATATTGGTTGATGCATAAGCAATCATTAGAACAATAACTGGCAGTTTAATTCCACCCTTTATTATTCATGACTTATTTGCTAGCCATTAAAAAGCTTAACCTCTCTCTGAGCGGTTAAGCTTTTTTGTTTTTACAGACAGACTAGAGCTATCTATTAATAGCTTTAGCTAACGCGCGTTTGATAATCGCCAGTACGAGTATCTACACGTACTACTTCACCTTGCTGCACAAATAATGGTACACGTACCACAGCGCCAGTCTCTAACGTTGCAGGCTTGCCGCCGCCGCCTGAGGTATCACCACGTACACCCGGATCGGTTTCAGTGATTTGCAATTCAACGAAGTTTGGCGGTGTTACTGAAAGAGGAGCACCGTTGAATAAAGTGATGGTACATAGTGCATTGCTGTTTTCTTTTAACCACTTTATTGAATCGCTCATCGCTGTTTTGTCCGCTTGAATCTGCTCAAAACTCTCAGGATGCATGAAATGCCAAAATTCACCATCGTTATAGAGATAGTTCATTTCAGTGTCCATGACATCAGCAGCTTCTAAGCTATCGCCTGACTTAAAGGTTTGTTCTAATACTTTACCACTACGAAGATTGCGCAATTTAACACGGTTAAAGGCCTGTCCTTTACCTGGTTTGACAAACTCGTTTTCAAGAATGGCACAAGGGTTGCCATCGAGCATGACTTTGAGACCAGATTTAAATTCATTGGTAGAAAAACTTGCCACGGAAGACTCCTAAGGGTTTAGAAAAAGGGTTGAAAAAAAGGATGGTAAATATTTTTAGTGAAAATGGAGTGCCAGATTTACCGTGCTAAAAGATATGAGCCATTCTGCTACATAAACGATAGGACGTTTGCTTTGATAGGCGACGCCCTAACAGCGTATAATATCGGCTTTTGGGCACAGGTATTAGGTTGTCATGATAAACCATTTAATCACACAAAAAAACTGGCAAACGCAATTATCCGAAGCCATTACCTCTATTGATGAGCTGCTTGAGATATTAGAGCTACAATCTCTGCGCTCAGAAGTCTACGTGCCTAAGCATTTTGAGCTGCGAGTACCGCGTGCCTTTGTGGCAAAAATGACCGTTGGTGATCATGATGATCCTTTATTAAGGCAGGTGTTACCCAATCATAAAGAGCAAATGGCAGTAGCGGGCTATGTGGCTGACCCACTAGCCGAAAATGCGCATAATCCTGTCAAAGGCGTACTGCATAAATATCAATCAAGACTGCTATTAACCATTACTGGTGCTTGCGCGATTCATTGTCGTTACTGCTTTCGTCAGCATTTTGACTATAGTGCCAATATGCCAACTGCCAGCGCAAAACAGGATATTATCGATTATATCAGCGCCCATCCTGAGATTAATGAAGTTATCTTAAGTGGCGGTGATCCATTAAATGTGACCAATAGACGTCTATTTGCTTGGCTAGATACTTTAGAGGCGATTGGGCAACTGACAACCATTCGTATACATACCCGTCTACCGCTCGTGATTCCAGCAAGGCTTGATGATGCGTTATTAGAGCGTTTGGCACAAAGCCGTTGTCAAATCGTTATGGTCATTCATGGTAATCATGCCAATGAGATTGATGCGTTGACCGCAGAGTATTTGCAGCGCGCTCGTGCCGCAGGAATTACTTTATTAAATCAAGCGGTACTTTTAAAAGGTATCAATGACAGCGTTAGTGCGCAAACGGCATTGAGTCAGCGTTTATTTGCAGCGGGCGTGTTGCCCTATTATCTACATGTACTAGATAAAGTGGCGGGCGCGGCTCATTTTGACAGTGATGAGAAATTTGCCATTGAGCTTTATTGGTCGCTATTGGCTAAATTACCGGGCTACCTAGTACCCAAACTGGTCAGAGAATTGCCAAACGAACCTTTCAAGGTGCCAATTAATGTTTACAATAATAGGTAAATTGTGCACTATGATAGGGTTTTTATTTTGGCAAATACATAACAAGAAATAGATTTGAGAAAATTATAAATAAGCAACATATATAGAAGAATGGTTAGGTATGATAGCAATATTCTTTTTTAAGAATATATCCTTCTACACTCATGGATAACTTACGCAATTACTAAGGATGGTAATGGTAAATTTATCGACGTTTCAAGCGTATTTAGCGGCTGAACCCCCTTTTTTAGAAGCTTGCAATAAGTTTAAGAGTAGCAATGAGCCGCACTTGCATAAATGGGCGGCACTATTGCCAGCGCAAACAGAGGCCCAGCAAGTCGAACAAATAGAAAAAGTATTAACAGAATTGCGCCTGATTCCTACTGATGATAGGCAGCGTTTAAGATTGATTAAGATTGTCACTAATGCCGCCAGTCAGCTAATTGCGGCGCTACGCCAACAGTACATTTATGAGACAGGGGCGCTCAATGAGGCTCAGCTTGGCTATGTTGCTCAGGTGAAGTCGCTGTACTATTCATTGATTATGACCTATGACGGCGTGATACGCCGCGAAATTACCCTTTTAAAGGATAAGCAGCAAGCACCTTCAAGTAATCTGTTGCAGCGCTATTTTACCAGTGAAAAATCATCTCCTGTTACCTTGGCGATTGCCACTTACCAAACGCTACTGATGTATCAAAAACTGCTATTTGAAGATGGCTTTTGTTATCAAAAGTCGCCAGCCTATATATGGGCCAATGTAAATAACTTATATCTTAACGCATGCCAGCAGCGAGTCTCACATATTGTACTGAGTGCTTACATTCCAGCGCTGCAAGGTGATACTATCCATCATTTATATTGCCAAATATGCTTGCATGAGTTGCTAAATGTACGAGCACTGCGTCGACCTCATATCTTACTGCTACAGCGTCTGCTGCCAGCGTGGAGTGCACATATAATTGCTACCATAGAGCCGCGCACAGCAACGCGAGTGTTCGTCAATCTACAGAGTAAAGAGCCGCCTACTTATTTAACTGCATTATCTACTATCAACCCATATGATGCTCATCACACCTGCTTATTTATAGAGCTTGAACCTTTAGTGACGTATTTACAATCGCGTATGAAAACCTTAACTGATACTGATCGAAGAGGGGTTGAATATTTTCTGATTAATACCGTTTCAATGGCGATAAGATATCGTTATATTCAACCAAAGCGCATGCCTCCTATTGATCAGAATACAAAGCAGACGGTAACGATAATAGCGGGTTTTAATGAGATGCATTATCGTATCAGTAACGGTGAAGCTTTCAGCAATTTAATAGCATCTAAAAACCTGCCAGAGTATCAGCAGCCGCGTTATGATACCTTACCAAAAAATTTTGCTACCCATAAAGAATTAAGGGCGGATACATCTGAGGGTGATAATCAGTTGTCACACTTTCGTACCCTACGCTTATTTCTAGATTCATCTGAGCCAATTGATAAAATTGATGATCTCACTTCCATCGCACCACCTTTACAAATAATGAGCCTTTTTTTATTGTGTCGCAAAGATAAGGCTACCGCGCCTAAATGGTCCATGGGAGTAGTGCGTTGGCTTAATTTGGATAGCGCAAAACTCGAGCTTGAATGGCAAATCCTTGGTCATAAGATAATCGCCTGTGGAATTTGTCTACAAGATAGACAGAATCGCAGTCAGCATTTTGTGCCAGCGTTTGTCATCGGAGCAGATGAACACTTACAAACGTCTTATAGTCTATTGTTACCAACCTCTCATTTTCAAACAGATGATAAGGTTATCATGCGTATTAATGACCAACAGAAATCTTTGCGCTTGGGTCGTAGTCTAATGGTGACTGATGAATTTAGCCAATATGAAGGGGTGCAGGGTTAATGACGTTAATCTACATAAAAGCCGGACCTCTAAAGACCTAGTTACTCGTGTCATATAAAATTGCTATGTCGAATTATTTAACAATTACCATGATAAGTTAAGCAACAGTCGGCTAAATTATTGTTTATAATGACAACAATAACTACGACGCTGTTTCTTAATATTCTGCTATCTTTTATATATTTGACGACAGCTCAGCGGCGATTCATATTATTTTTTAAGATTAAAAAGGCTTTCTATGCGTACTCAGTCTCTCTTGAACTTATTGGTTATCGATGCTGATCAGCTTTATGCTGAGCGCCTTGTAGACTTGCTCGGTTCATACTATGACAGTGTGAATTTAGGTTTTTTGGACGATAAAGATGAGTTGCTAAAATCATTGCGTCAATCATGGGATGTGTTGGTTTTTGGTCAAGCGTATGATATGAGTTTTACCGACGTGGTTGCTATTATTCAAGAGCAAGATATTGACTTACCATCGGTTTGTTTGATAAGTAAAAACACGGTAGCCAACGCTCACAATGACGAAGGCTTACCGTCTATTATGAATGGTACGATGGTTAAGGCACTCTATGTAGAGCAAGAAACGGCAGTCATCATGGCTATTCGCTTATTGCACGAAAACTTGCACAGTCGCCAACAGCTTAAGACATTGCAGTCTGTGCTCTCTGAGGCAGAACAGCGCGCAAACGTATTGATTAAAAACTCAAAAAGTGCAGTTGCATACATTGATCAAGGGATTCATATCTTTGCCAATGATCCGTATCTGCAGTTATTTGGTTTTGAGGCGATGAACGATATTATCGGTATACCTGTGATTGATTTGATTGCAGGCGGTGATAATGTTAAGGCTGTTAAACAGTTTTTACGTCAGTTCGATAAAGGGAACCGTAAAGACGTTGAGTTTAATTTTGAGAGTAGACGTAAGGATGGCAGTACGTTTGAAGCAAAACTACAGTTGGCAATAGCGACACTAGATGGTGAGCCGGTCACCCAGATTATTATTCAACAAAATAATAGCAATAGCATTGAGGTCGCCAAACGTTTGGCTGAAGCTGAGCGTAAAGACAGCTTAACGGGCATTGATAATCGCCACAGCTTTGAAGAGCAGCTGGCGGCAGCATATGAGCAGGCAAGAAAAGGGGCTTTGACGGCGGCACTTTTGTATGTGCAACTCGATAATGTCGGAAAAATTAGAAGCAGTTTAGGTCTGCAAGGTATTGATAGCACGGTGAAACAAGTCGCTAATACCTTAGATGAGCTGGTAGTCGATGGTCATGTCAGCCGCTTTAGTGATACAGCATTCACTATTTTGGTCGAAAATCAGACGACAGCTGCGCTTGAAAAGCTGGCTGAACAGATTGGTATGAGTATCAGTAAGATGCTTATTGAAGTGGATAAGCGCACAACCAATACGACAGCAAGTACTGCTATTGTTAAAATTGAAAAAAATACGCCTGAGCCTAGAGTGCTGCTTGAGCGCGCCATGGATGCCATCAATCAAATCATGATAGAGACCTCCAATCATGGCGGCCGCTATCATTTATATGATGCAAGTGAACACGCCAATAGTGACGATCATGCGCTAGCAGAATCTCTGGTTGATGCCATTACCAATAATCGCTTTGAGTTATTGTTCCAGCCCATATATGACATCAATAATGACCGTAGTGATTTCTTTGAAGTATTCCTGCGGCTACCGCTAGCAGATGCTGAGAATACCGTATTGACTCCAGAACAGTTTATGGCGGTTGCAAAATCTCATCAATTATTAGAAAAAATAGACCGCTGGGTATTAATTAATGCCTGTAAGAGAATCAATGAAGTACGTAAAACTCATCCAGAGGCGCGGTTACTGGTACAGCTAACCAGTGCGTCCTTAATCGATAAAAAACTGCCCAGTGTTGCAAGCCAGCTTATCAATGCCATCGGTGGTAAAGCTGGGGCGTTGACACTGCAGTTCAATGAAAAAGACATCTCAGATTACTTAACGGTAGCGAAATCTCAATTCACCGCGCTCAGTCAGGTAAACTGCCAGCTTAGCATCAATAATTTTGGCTCATCCATAAAATCTGTGGAGCTTGCCAATTTTGTTCATCCTAATATGGTGCGTTTAGCCCATAATTATGTCGAAGGGATTGATGCCTCTGACAATTTAGAAACGGTCAAATCAATTATCGTACGTACCAATGAGATTAATGTTGATGTATTGATACCTTATATTGAAGATGCTGCAACCATGTCTGTTGCATGGAGTGTCGGCGCACGCTACCTACAAGGCAATTATTTAGAAATGCCGAGTAACAGTATCAAAGTCTCTAATGAGAGTTAAGTCTTATTTTATATTCATAAATACTATATAGATACTCTGCATTTATGGTCTACAGACGGCTATCGATGTCTATCAACCTTTGCATTATAGAATGTTTGATGTAGACTCATCGACATCAATACCTATTAATTAAAGATGACACCATGTCTATAGTCAATAAATATCAACTGGTCGGTATGCTTGTTGCCGCTTTGCTACTAAGTGCTTGTGAGAAAACGCCGCCTGATTATCGTCCTACTGTCACGCTACCGCTTTATATTGAAGGCGATGCCGATAATGGTGCACTCATATATCAAGATGCTTGTGGTCAGTGTCATCAGTTAAACCCCGGTCTCAATAAAAAAGGCCCGCAGCTGATGAATATTTATGGCGCGCCGGCAGCGGAACTTGCAGATTATACTTATAGTGAAGGACTTAAAGCCTCGGGTTGGGTATGGGATGCTCAAACGCTTGATACTTATATTGCGGATGCTGAAAAAGCCATGCCAGATTCTAAAATGCTGTCAGACCCGATGCCAGATTCTAAAGAGCGCGCTGATGTGATCGCTTACTTGTCTACCCTTCGCGCAGCTGCCCCAAGTGTTGAAAATGATAAATAACCCTTACCTGATACCTTTTTTTCCTCACAAATTAAACCCATAATCGCCTTAACGCAGCCACTAATATGCCCCTTTCATCGAAACATCAGCTGATATCAGAAACGCGTCCTCAAACGGTGCCTAGTGCTGCTGATTATAGCCATAATCAGCAAAAAATTGCTCAGTTAATGGCGCAATTGAATCAAATCGTATTGGATAAATCGCAAGTAGTTAAGCTTGCGCTTAGTGGTATTTTAGCAGGCGGTCATTTATTGCTACAAGACTTGCCGGGTATGGGTAAGACGACCTTGGCACAAGGTTTAGCCCAGTTATTAGGCTTAAGCTTTAGCCGTGTGCAGTTCACCAATGATATGCTGCCTGCCGATATATTGGGCATGAGTATCTATGATCAAAATAAGCGCCAATTTGAGTTTCGAGCAGGTCCTATCTTTACCCAGCTGCTGCTCGCTGATGAGATCAATCGCTCAAGTCCCAAAACCCAGAGCGCTTTACTTGAAGCGATGGAGGAGCGGCAAGTGACACAAGATGGGCAAAGTTATCCCTTACCCAGGCCATTTTTTGTGATAGCCACTCAAAACCCTTTGCAGCAAGCAGGTGTTTACCCACTTCCTGAGTCGCAGCTAGATCGATTTTTATTGTGCTTATCGCTTGGTTATCCATCAGCTGCAGCAGAGCGGGCATTGTTAAAAGGTCAAGATCGCCGCGAGCTTTTAAACAGTTTGGGTGCGGTGCTTGATACGGAAGCGGTGTTATTGGCGCAGCAAGGGGTTAAGCAGGTATACATCGCAGATGTGGTCTTGGATTATCTTCAGCGTCTGGTCGCAAAGACGCGAGCAAGCCAAGAGTATCATGGGCTGTCGCCGCGCGGTTTATTGTCGCTACAGCGCGCCGCGCAGGCTTACGCCTATGTATCAGGACATATGGAGGTCACGCCTGAAGATATTCAAGCGGTATTTGCTGCAGTCACTGACCATCGTTTGGGTCAGCGTTTTGTGCCAGCCCATGTCACTGGCGGGCAAGCTACCCCGACCATTTCTCAACGTATTTTGGCAGAAGTAGCAGTTATTGTTTAAATGTTTATGATTCGATAAATGCTCATCTAAAATCATTTAACACTGAAGGCGATTCTCTAAGTGGTTATTCAACATATTGGTATCGAACGCTTTCTCTGAATATCAATGATATTGTCAATTTTATGGTAACGATAGGGTAGCCATGAGCCTTTTGCCAAAAGCTTTCACCGTAACAGCTGCCTCAGCAGCCAATCGATGGTTCGCTTCGCGTGCGCCCAAAAGTGACAGCGCCACCCTCAATTTGCGTAATGTCTATATATTTTTTAGCCGGGAAGGCATGCTATTTGCGGTGCTGCTGATCATTACTTTTATTGCCGGTATTAACTATGGCAATAACTTGGTGTTAGGTTTATGTTTTTATTTGATTAGCGTTTGGCTGATCAGCTTTCATGTAACCTTTGCGCACATTTCAGGTTTGCAAGTACGTTTGCTTGAAGTGACTATGGCAGAAGCGGGTGCGCCTGTTTGGGTAACTTTGCAGCTGCGCAGTGAGAGCCGTCAACCAAGACGGCAGTTGTTATTTAGCTTTGAGCAGACTGATGACAGGGCTAATAGCAAGAAAGATAAAAACATCAGCAAAAAAATTAAACATAACGCTGATAATAAACAGTCAATACTGGTGGCACGACTGCAAAACGAGCAAATTATTCGCTTGCCTGTACCGACGCAGAATCGTGGGCAGTTTGAATTACCACGGTTAAAAATAAAAACGGTTTACCCTTTGGGTATCATGCGGGCATGGTCCTATGTTTATTTTGCCCGTACTGCTTGGGTCTATCCAAAACCTGAAGTATTCGATTGGCAAGCGCAGTATGCAGTTGCCAGTTTGGAGGATTTACCTATAGGCGGGCAATATCGGCAAGGTCAAGATGACTTTGAGCGGCTAGATGTCTATATCGAAGGAGAGTCACTGGCACGAGTTTCTTGGGGACATGTGGCACGCGGTCAGGGTATGCTTACCAAGCATTTTGCCGATCCTGTTGGTCACGAGCAAACCTTGGATTATGCCGATATGCCAGCTGCGCAGCATGAACAGAAGCTGGCACAACTGGCTCACGGGGCGCTCACACTAGGGAAATTGGGTGTGCCGTTTAATATGTGTTTACCAAATGAGGCACCGTCTGAATTTTCCTCTGCGGTAATGACGGGCGAGGGCGACAGCTTTGCACAAGCGTGCTTACTAAGATTGGCAAAAGCGCCATGAACAATTCTAAACGATCTTCCTCAAATGACATTGAAAATGTATCGATCGATTTTCTTACTAAAAATTCTACAGAGACAGCCATTTTTGAGCAATTGGCAACGGGTCAAAGCACCCGCGCTAGTGTTGACCACGGTTACGCTAGAAAATGGTATCGCAATTTTTTAGCGCTACCAGCCTATTATTGGGTATTAATTGCCCAAGTCATTGTTATCTTACCTCATGCGGCACACTTACCATTATGGCTAATGGGTTTTGCTGTCGTCAGTATTATTGCCCAATTGCCACGCATCAAAGTGCGTTTTAAAAAAATAGCATATTTAAAACGCGTCTATCAAGGCATGCAAATGCTCGGTTTCTTGCTGGGTCTTGTCGGTCTATGGCTGACCTACAATACTGCATTTGGACTGGATATGGGCGTGGCATTTTTAGTGCTCTGCCTTATCAGTAAACTGTGGGAGCTTTACAAGCGGCGCGATGCTTATGTGGTGTTGAATCTTTCACTGTTTGTACTTGCAGCGTTGTTTTTGATGGATCAAGGGTTAATAACGACGTTAGAAGTGATTGTTGGCACGATTGTTGTGTTGCTGGCATTTATCGCGCTAAATGATGATGGGAATAGTCGCGGTGATGGTCGTCTGCGCACCTTGGGTGTATTGGGTATTGGAGCATTGCCATTATTGGTGGTGCTATTCCTATTCTTTCCGCGTTTGCCCCCACTATGGTCAGTACAGTTATCAGGTCAGCAAGCGACCACAGGCGTCTCTGATAGTATGTCGCCAGGTGATTTTGCTAATTTAGGTCAGTCAACCGAATTGGCTTTCCGCGTAGAGTTTACAGACAATAGACCCCCGCAGCAGGAGTTGTATTGGCGAGGCTTGGTATTTAGCGATTTTGATGGCATTACTTGGCGTCAAAGCCCTCAGCAACAACAATGGCGACCTGGACCGCAAATGCCTGTTTGGATTGAGAACGCCTTTGCTACTATCCCCGATGAAGTGAAAGTTGCGCCTACCAGCTATGAGGTTATTTTAGAACCCACACAACAAAACTGGTTATTTGGACTCGATTATCCGTTTACCCAGCAGCAAGATGTCAGTGTCACCTCAGACTTTACCCTGTTAAAAGACCAGCCTGTTACTCAGCAATTACGCTACGATGTAGCACAGTTTACGCCGATGCAGATTGACCCTATACTCACTGACGAGGCACGACGACTAAATCTTGCCTTGCCTAATAAAGGCAACCCACAAGCACGAGCATTAGCCCAGCAGCTTTTTGCCCAGTCAGGCTCAGATCCTCTACGCTATATGGCAGCTATTGAGCGCTGGATTCATAAAACAGACTTTCGTTATACACTATCTCCGCCACGGCTGAATAATAATCGTATTGATGAGTTTTTATTTGAGACCAAAGCGGGGTTTTGTGAGCACTATTCTTCCAGCTTTACCTTTATGATGCGCGCCGCTGGCATACCTGCACGGGTCGTGGCAGGCTATCAAGGTGGCGAGCTAAGCCGCAGTGGGAATGTTTGGGAGGT
Organism: Psychrobacter sp. LFX-11D; assembly: GCF_904846475.1. Lineage (NCBI taxonomy): Bacteria > Pseudomonadati > Pseudomonadota > Gammaproteobacteria > Moraxellales > Moraxellaceae > Psychrobacter > Psychrobacter sp. LFX-11D. The sequence goes on along the minus strand of NZ_CAJHAV010000003.1, from coordinate 89,234 downwards.
GCGACAAAAGGATGCGCACGCTTGGACGGAAGTTTGGCTTGAGGGTCAAGGCTGGGTACGTGTCGATCCGACTGCGTTTGTAGCGCCTGAGCGCGTCGAGCAAGGCATGGATGCGCTGACGCAGTCACAAGGGGCTACGATGTTTGGCGATGGGGCTAGCGCGCAAATCAGCTATCAGCAGTATCAGATGCTACAAACCTTGCGCCGCCTGTCAGACCAAGCCAGCTACTATTGGCAAAAAGACGTCGTCGGTTACGATCAGGACAAGCAAGCGGACTCGCTACTCAAATGGTTCAACATCCGCTCAGTGATGCAGCAAATTATTTGGTTGGCAGCAAGTGCTATTACCGTCATGGTAATTCTCGTTTTTGTCATTTGGCAACGCCGCCGCAAGCGCTGGCATCCAGCAGATCTGCCACTTGCACAGCTATCAAAACGTATTGGCAAGAATAATAAAACGTTGGCTAGGTTTGAGAGTGAAGGGCAATTGGCATGGCTTGAACGCTTGGCAATGTCACTTGATACAAGTGCTCGTCCAAAACCTGAAGCAAACACAGGGAAAAATACTCAGAGTAGTAGTCCTAGTCAGTTGGTAGACAGCAATGCTTTAACAGTGGCTCAAATGAAAATCGAGCAGATTAAAAAGGATTATCGTCAGCTGCGTTATGGGCGTTTGAGCACGATAGATGTGAGTAATAATGAGTACCAGCAAGTACTTAAGCAGCTAAAGAAAAACGTAAGGGAATTACCAAGGTTATACTGATTTGTGTGTGGTAGATCCATTAGAGTAAAAGTACTTAGATTATTTTAAAGCAATAAATAAAGGGATAGCTCTATGGCGATATACGTCGATTTTATGCAGATAGAGTTTAAAGGCTATAAGTGGTGCCATCTGCTGGCAGATACCTTGAAAGAGCTGCATGATTTTGCTGCGCTGATTGAAGTGGATGCGCGCTTATTCCATCGTCATGCCAGTTACCCGCACTACGATGTCACCGTACAAATGCGCGAAATTGCCATTGAGTATGGTGCTATCCCTGCCGATCGAAAAAAGATTATAGAATGTGCAAAGAAATTAAAAGTAGAGTTGCATGAGCAAATAGCATGCTCTGAGCATTGCTAATAAATAAGTTAATATTCTAGAGATAGAAAAAAGGTGGGTTGCGATTTGGCTACCCACCTTTTTATTTAGTAAATTTTTTGCTAGAAATTTACTTGGCAATAGCTGCTTTACTAACACTGTTGAGCGCTTTTGAGATGTTAGCAATCTCGGTATCGCAACCTTTAATGTTATGACGATTTTTTAAATACTCAGGATTATTATATGACAGCCATACCTTTTTATCGGCATCTTCGCTGATGAGAATTTTTTGCGGTAAGTCGATGGCGACGCTTTGCTCGCATTGCATCAATGGTGTACCCGCTTTTGGATTACCAAACATAATGACTTGTGTTGGTCTTAATGTTAAATCGACACTTTGTGCATTTTTTTGATGATCGACGCGTGCGAACACCTTCATACCTTTGCTTTCAATAATCGCTGCCAGCTTATCAGCGGTATCTTGCACGGAATGAGGACTTTGCATCGTAACCAAACCTTTTTTAGCATTGATAGCAGTCATCGTGTCTGGCGTTGATGGCATCTTATCAGGTGCATTTAAAATATTTTCAACACTGGCACAAGAGGATACAGCCAAAGCTAGAGCAGCAATAGAGATAATCTTAAGCATAAAAATTCCTTTTTTATGGTGGTCATTTATTCAGTGAGTGATGGTTGGCAACATCGAGTCCTTATAGTGCATCTTTACATTGTGCGTAATAAACGGTGCATAGTAAAGAGTCGCTTTGCAACATGCCTTAACGAACTATTAAGCCAAATGATCTGCTAGATAGTCTACCAACAGCCTAATTTTTGGCGATAAATGACGATTGTGCGGGTAGACTGCCCATATCCCTTCTTCTTGCTCTCTATATTCGTCCAATACCGTCATTAAACGGCCGGTTGCTAGATGTTTTTGTACATAATAATCTGGCAATTGTACGATGCCAAGCCCCTTTAGCGCTGCATCAACCAAGCTATAACCGCTGTTATACCGTATCTTACCACTCACGCGTATATTGCGCTCTGTATCTGCTTCTTTAAAATGCCAATAATCCAGTGTACCTAATAGGCAGCTGTGTTGACTGAGTTCATCCAAGGTTTTTGGGCGACCATATTTCTCAAAATAAGCGGGCGATGCACAGACAAAGTTGGTACGGTGACTGAGTTTTTTTGCCATCATCGTAGAGTCGCTCAGCTTACCGATACGTATTGCCAAATCATAACCACCTTCAATCAAATCAATCTTCTGATTGCTCAAAAAAGCCGTCACTTCGATGTCACTATATTGCACCATAAAATTATTTATCAGTGGCAATAGCTGCTGCTCTCCATAGGTGACAGGAGCTGTCAGATTGATTCGACCTTGCGGTTTGGACTGCAAATTACTGACCGCTTGCTCTGCGGCATCGAGTCCATCAAGGATGCTGCGGCAATGCTGATAAAACACCCGCCCTTCTTCTGTTAGCGACACTTTGCGCGTGGTTCGATACAGCAGCTTGGTATTGAGCCGCTTCTCCAGTGCAGTAACCTGCCGACTCACTTGCGCTGTCGAGATGGCAAGCTTTGCCGCCGCTTTAGTAAAGCTCTCAAATTCTGCCACGTATACAAACTCACTGATACCATCCCACTTCATGATTATTACCACTGTGTAAAAGATATTTGCAAATATGCTATATTATCATTAGCAGGGAAGTAATATAAAATAATCACACTATTAAAATTCAACCATTAAAAAGAGAGACTTTTATGTCAGACAAATTTATCAAATCAAAAGCCGCCATTGCTTGGGGCCCTAATCAGCCATTATCGATTGAAGAAGTGGATGTCATGTTGCCACGTAAAGGCGAAGTATTGGTCAAAATCATCGCCAGTGGCGTCTGCCATACCGATGCTTTTACTTTATCTGGTGAAGACCCAGAAGGTGTATTCCCAGCCATTTTAGGTCATGAAGGTGGCGGTATCGTTGAGCAAATCGGCGAAGGCGTGACTAGCGTCCAAGTGGGTGACCATGTCATTCCCTTATATACCGCAGAATGTGGCGAATGTAAGTTCTGTACTTCAGGTAAAACCAACTTATGCTCAGCGGTACGTGAGACTCAAGGTAAAGGCTTAATGCCAGATGGCACCACCCGTTTTTATAAAGACGGTCAGCCAATCTACCATTATATGGGTTGCTCAACCTTTTCTGAATATACGGTATTGCCAGAGATATCTTTAGCCAAAGTTGACGCCAATGCACCATTAGAAAAAGTTTGCTTACTTGGTTGTGGTGTGACCACTGGTCTGGGCGCAGTCATGAATACCGCTAAGGTTGAAGAAGGCGCGACCGTTGCTGTTTTCGGCCTTGGGGGTATTGGCTTAGCGGCTATTATCGGTGCAAAAATGGCAAAAGCCAGTCGTATTATCGGTATTGATATTAACGAAGATAAATTTGAGTTGGCTAAAAAGCTAGGCGCAACTGATTGTATCAATTCTAAAGATTATGACAAGCCTATCCAAGAGGTCATCGTTGAGATGACCGATGGCGGCGTAGACTACTCATTTGAGTGTATCGGTAATGTCGATGTGATGCGTTCAGCGCTTGAGTGCTGTCATAAAGGTTGGGGTGAGTCGGTCATCATCGGTGTCGCTGGTGCCGGCAAAGAAATCTCAACCCGTCCATTCCAGCTAGTAACTGGTCGAGTCTGGAAAGGTTCAGCATTTGGCGGTGTTAAAGGCCGTTCAGAGCTGCCCGGCTATGTCGATCGTTATATGCAAGGTGATATTCCATTAAATGACTTTATCACTCATACGATGCCATTAGAAAACATCAACGAAGCGTTTGATTTGATGCATAAAGGCGAGAGTATTCGTACGGTTATTCATTTTTAACTTGTAGCAGTTATAAAATTAGTACTATAGACAGAAAAAAGCCGCTCCTATCATAGGTATCATAGGAGCGGCTTTTTTCTGTCTATCTTTTAGTCCTTTTTAAAGCTATGCATATCTTCTAACATCCCCGTAAACCTCTCGTATAGCCATGGCTCCATATCATCGACTACTTGATTATAAAAATGCGGACCTACGGTTTCGATGATAAAATCCAATAAGAACTTAGCGGGCAAATTACCAATATCGATATCGAATTCCTCATTCATATAAACCCGTAGTTGCTCTAAGATAAGGATCTCAGTTTCATCTGATAGGGTGATTAGTTTATCTTTATTCATACAAATGGCCCTACTAAAAAATCTTAATTTACTCTTTCATATTGGCTAGCTGCTCTAAAATATTGACATAATTGTCTACGCCTTGCGCGCCGCTAACCAAGTGCTGCTCATTAAAAATAATAGCAGGCACGCTTTGAATACCTTGCCTTTGCCAATGCTGCTCTACCTCACGCACGTCATTGGCAAACCGCTGGTCTTCTAAAACCGTCAACGCTTCTTTACCATCTAACCCAATCTCTGCAGCAATATCGGCAAGTACCTTGATATCAGAGAGGTTTCTATTATCGGTAAAGTGCGCGATAAATAATGCCTGCTTTAACTCATGCATACGCCCTTGCTGCTCAGCCCAATGCAAAAGCTGATGCAGATTAAAGGTGTTGTGCATACGCAGGTCATCAGTAAAGTTAAACTGAAAGCCGACCTCAGAACCTGCCTCGGCTATTCTGGCGCGGCTAGTATCTGACTCGGCTTTGCTTGAGCCATATTTCTCCATGATATGCTCACGCATGTTTTGACCCTCGCTTGGCATATTAGGATTTAGCTCAAACGGATGCCAATGTATCTCATGATCAGTATTGGTTTTCTCTAGTGCTGCTGCTAGTTGGCGATAGCCGACGACACACCAAGGGCAGACCACGTCTGATACGATATCGATGCGTAGTGGCTGCTCTGATGTTAACTGCTTTGAGTTTTCCATATGTTTTACCTAATTTATTGTCTGTTTTTTATCTAATGAAGTACCATTTGAAGTAAGCTTTCTTACCTGAAGCTGACTGTAATCAATATGCTTATTAAGCGATACTTATCAAACGATACTTATCAAACGATACTTATCAAACGATACTTATCAAACGATACTAAGAGAAAGGCTAGGTGATTACAATGGCGGATAAGTTACTAATGATAACTACCAGCCATAATCATAAGCCGACTATTGATTATGGCGGCTTAAACTGGGTAGCCATCATAAGAATGGCTTGAGAAATTATGTAAATAGGCAATTTAATGAGCTTTATAGAGTACCCAATGAAACCTTATATAGAAACAGAGCGTCTGTATCTTAGACAGTGGCAAGCAAGCGATTTTGCAATATTTGCTGCTATGAATGCCGATCCAGAGGTTATGAAGTATTTCCCCAAGCTTTTATCAGCTAAAGTGAGCGATATTATTGCGAGTAAATGCCAGCAGCTGATTGAAGATAATGGTTGGGGATTTTGGGCGCTCAGTCTAAAAAAGGGTTCAAACAAAAATGATGCCTTTATTGGTTTTGTTGGCTTAAATCAGACGCATGCTGATATGTCTTTTGCTCCTTGTGTCGAGATTGCTTGGCGACTGCGTAAGGAGTTTTGGGGACAAGGCTATGCAACTGAAGCTGCTCGTGCGTCTTTAGATTTTGCTTTCAGCGAGCTAGAGCTTGATGAGGTGGTTGCATTTACTGCTGTGATTAATAAGCGCTCTCAACTGCTTATGAAGCGTATCAAGATGACTGATACGCAAAACAATTTTTATCATCCTGCACTTGAGTCAAATCATCTACTCGCTGAACACGTGCTATATAAGATCACTCGGCAGCAGTGGCAGGCAGTTTAAGTAGCTTTAGAATGAGCGTTACCACATCAGAAGAGAATGCCTTAATGTATTACCATCTCATTGTGGATGGCTATTTCCATTACTTAAATGTGCTAATGACGCATTGCATATAAACAGTGTGCAATGCCTTAAATAATTTTTATAAGACAAGGTAACTATTTTCATTTAAAGTGTTATTGATAAAGCGATTGATAGCTAGATGAGGTATCAAACAGCATTGATGGTTCTTTAATAGCATTTATCGCATCAGTTTTGCCAGTGACAATAAAAGCTGCATAGCTCGAATGCGCTCTTCATCGACGTCTTTTGATAGTGCTAATGAAATCATTATTCATTGTTAAAGACAAATGCTTCAATATTTGCTTTAGTTGTCTAAAGCTTTCTAAACTAATCACCTTTTTTTAATTATTAAGTTTTTACTACGCACTATTTTCAGATATTTTAATGATAAAAACTTATCCATAACTTTTGATGATGCTGATATTTACTAGACGTATACATCAAAAAAATGATATACAGTTATGAGATAAAAATAGTCTGGGCTTCTTTATCATAATTTAGCGACCCAAACCGTTGGATTCTAATCCCACCAGTTGTCATACCAGATAGCGTATAGCAGCGACATCAATCCTACATCTGTGTTCACCATCCTATCATTTTCGGGTATGCGATAGTGCGCCGGTGTAAATCAGCACGATTACAATTTCTACCCTAAGGAACCTATATGAGTATCAGTCAGGCAATCGAAAAAATCGAAGCACGTTACGCCCATCAACCTGAGTTTATTCAGGCAGTAAAAGAAGTTGCAATCACGATTGCGCCACTATATGACTCTCATCCTGAATATGATGCTTTCAAAGTTTTTGAGCGCTTGGTTGAGCCTGACCGCGTGATGGGTTTCCGTATCAACTGGGAAAATGATAAAGGTGTAGTACAGGTCAATCGCGGCTGGCGTGTCCAATTTAGTAACGCGTTAGGTCCTTATAAAGGTGGTATTAGATTTCACCCAACCGTTAATCAATCGGTCTTAAAGTTCTTAGGTTTTGAGCAAATTTTTAAAAATGCCTTGACTGGTTTGCCAATGGGAGGCGCTAAAGGCGGTTCTGATTTTGATCCAAAGGGCAAGTCAGACAATGAAATCCGTCGTTTTTGCTATGCTTTCATGCGTGAGCTGCATCCCTATATCAATAAAGATACGGACGTACCGGCAGGTGATATCGGCGTTAGCGGACGCGAAATCAGCTATATGTTTGCCATGTATAAAAACCTGACCCGCGAATACGGCGGTGTATTGACTGGTAAAGGCGTAGGGTTTGGTGGCAGTTTGATGCGTACGGAAGCGACGGGCTATGGCGCGGTTTACTTCTTAGAAAATATGCTAACGGCTCAAAATGAGCGCATAGATGGTAAGCGAGTACTGGTTTCAGGCGCGGGTAACGTCTCTCTACATGCTGCTGAAAAAGCTCATATGCTGGGCGGTGTTGTGGTCACCGTATCTGATTCGCAAGGTACCTTGTATGATGGGGCGGGTCTAAATCAAGAAAAAATCAACTGGTTAAAAGCGCAAAAAGCAAAAAGCCAACCATTAGCAGATTACGTTGCGGTCTATGGTGGTGAATGGTTCGCTGGTCAAAAACCTTGGCATATCAAAGGCGATATCGCTATTCCATCAGCCACGCAAAACGAAGTGAATGAAGAGGACGCCAAGCTGATGGTTGAGAACGGCATTAAGTATGTGGTTGAAGGCGCTAATATGCCATTGACTGCAGACGCAATTGATCATATTCGCTTGCATCGTGTGCACTATGCTCCAGGTAAAGCGGCAAATGCAGGCGGCGTGGCAGTATCTGGTCTTGAGATGTCACAGAACTCAGTACGTCAGTACAAAACTTTTGAAGAGATTGATGCACGTTTAAAAGTTATTATGAAAAATATTCATGACGGCGCTGCTGAAGCCTCAGAAAAATACCATCAAACTGATAAAGGTTATATCGATTATATGACTGGCGCTAATATCGTCGGCTTTAAACGTGTTGCCGATGCCTTAGTTGCTTATGGTATCTTGAACTAAGAGCGGTTTATAGATCATAGTACAGTCGATTCAATTTAAAAAGAATACAGTACTGTTGGGATAAATTTTGCGAAGCCTCTGGAGTGCGAAGCACACAGCAAGCGAGAGAAATTTATCCCAGCATAATGCTATTCTGAATGTAACTCTTTTATATTGAACTCACTATAAGACATAAGTTGTTAATGTCATAAATTCTTTTCATAAACCAAAAAGCCTCAATCGTTCATTGATTGGGGCTTTTTACGATTTAAAAGAAAATGGTGAGGCTATAAGGTTTAACGCCATGCACCTTTGATCATAATACCTTCAATAGGATTTAGCCCCATTTGATAGGCTAAATCAGCAGGGCGAGTGATATCCCACAGCGCCAAATCCGCATCACAGCCAACTTCTATACGTCCTTTATGAGCTAGACCTAATGCTTGAGCAGCATGAACCGTTGCCCCTGCTAATACTTCTTCAGGGGTCATATAAAATAGCGTACAGCCCATATTCATCGCTAATAGCAGTGAGGTCAGCGGTGAGGTACCTGGATTACAGTCAGTCGAAACTGCCATTGGTACTTGATGTTTACGCAGTTCTTCGATCGGTGGCAACTTGGTATCACGTAAGGTATAAAACGCGCCTGGCAACAGCACAGCCACCGTATTACTTGCTGCCATTTTTTGGATATCGTCTTCTACTAAGTGCTCAAGATGGTCACTTGATAATCCTTGATATTCAGCAACTAAGGCGCTAGCGCCTATATTTGATAGTTGTTCAGAATGCAGTTTCACCGGTAAGTTTAATGAGCGTGCGACTTCAAAGACGCGCTTAATCTGCTCAGCATTAAAGGCAATGTTTTCACAAAATCCATCGACTGCATCAACTAAGCCCTCGCTATGTAAAATCGGTAGCCACTCGCAGACTTGCTCGATATAGTCATCGGCACGATTTTTGTATTCAGGTGGTAGGGCATGAGCGGCTAAATAAGTGGTGCTAACATGAATATCGTACTTTTCGCCAAGCTTGCGCGCCACAATCAGCATTTTGCGTTCAGTGTTTAAATCTAAGCCATAACCAGATTTAATCTCGATACTGGTCACACCTTCTTTGATAAGCGCCAGCAGGCGTTTTTCACTTTGTGCAAACAATTCTTCGATATTGGCTTCGCGAGTGGAACGAACTGTTGAGACAATACCGCCACCTTGGGCAGCAATATCTTGATAGTTGGCACCGTGTAGACGCGCTTCAAACTCATTGCTGCGGTTGCCGCCATAGACGATATGAGTATGGCAATCTATCAATCCAGGCGTTATCCAATGACCATCAGCGTCTGTGATTTGCTGACGCTGATAATGGGTGAAATAGGGCGTTATTTGCGTATGCGCCCCAATCCATGCAATTTTGCGGTCTTTAATGCCGATAGCAGCGTTTTCTAATTGACCATAAGGCGTGCTTTTTGCGGCTGCGGATATACTGTCTTTATTGTCAGCATAAGTATCGAAACCATATTGCGCTGAAAAAGTCGCAAGATTGGCATTGATAATAATATGGTCAAACGTTGTTAAGGCATCCATAGCATCGGTAGTATTGATAGAGTCGTCAAGTATCTGTTCGCTAGAGTTGTTCATAATAAGCTCCTGCTTAATACTGATAATCAGGTAAATATATAAAATTCATTTCTAAAGTTAAACTTATAAGCCTTTATCTATAAATTCAGTAAATGCTGCTCGATAATAGTCGCCAAAAGACGAGCAGCAACTTTACAGCTACGCGAATCAATATCAAAAGTAGGGTTGATCTCAGCAATATCGGCTACTTTTACCTTACCAGAGGACAAGATAAGTTTGACCGCGCGCTCAACGAAACTGAGCTCAATACCATAGGCAGCAGGTGCACTGACACCAGGTACGACGCTAGATGGTAAGCAATCCATATCAATGGTTAAATAAATAATATCGACGCTCTCGATGAAACTGGTTATTTGAGCAGCAATTTTTTTCCATTTTTTATTGGTACACTCTTCATCACTGATGATATGCACGCCCAATTGATCAGCACGATCAAAGAGCGCTGCCGTATTGGAAAACCGACTGACGCCTATACAACAATAATTAAATGGCTGACCTTGCTCATCAAGATGCTCGGCAATTTGTCGAAATGGCGTACCCGAGGTAGCGACATCAGACTGACGAAGATCAAGATGAGCATCAAAGTTAATAATGCCAATACGCGGTGGCGCATCTGTATCACTATTAGCGTCTGTCTGCTGCAGCGCTTGCCACAATCCTAAAAAGCTACCATAAGCAATAGCATGACCACCGCCAAGCCCAATGGGTAAGCCGCCTTGCTTGATAATCTGGTTTACCTTATCGGCATAATTAAGTTGTGCTTGTTCTAGCATGTTTGCGGCAAAGTCATCATGATCATGGCAGTGAATATCACCTGCATCACCCAGTAAGGTTGGCAGTTGATTGTCAAAGCGCTGCTGTAGTTCAGCGATGACTGGCAGTGCAGCAAACGCCTGACGAATCAATGGCGGTGCGGCTCTTGCGCCCACACGTCCTTGATTGCGCCTGACACCTTGGTCACAAGCGAAACCGACCAGCCCAATACGCTGGCCGTTTTGCTGACTGGTGCTATCAAAGGCATAAGGCTGAGCCAACTGATACCAGTAACGAGCGCGAGCTGTCTCAAATGGCTCTGCACGTCCTGTCCACTGGGTCATATCAGCAGGTGTATGGCTAATGTGAGTGGTAGTCGTTGCTGTTGTTCTCGCTATTGTCATCGCTGTTCTCCGCCCATCAATATTTATTTAGACTCGTACCAGTCGCTGCGTAGTGACTGCCAATGTTCGGCAAGCGTACCGTCTAATACTAACTGCTTGGCCGCTTCGATATCAGGGGCTAGATAGCGATCTTTATCATAGAAAGTCACTTGTTCACGTAGTTTCTGATGCGCCACAGTCAAAGGCTCTGAGGTCTCTAACCCACGATGGAAGTCGATACCTTGACCAGCAGCCAAGAGCTCAATACCGATAATGGTGGCGGTATTTTGCGCCATCTCATATAAGCGACGGGCGCAATAAGTTGCCATCGACACATGGTCTTCTTGATTGGCAGAAGTTGGAATACTATCGACACTACCTGGATGGGCGATAGATTTATTCTCTGATGCCAGAGCCGCTGCCGTCACATGAGCAATCATAAAGCCTGAGTTGACCCCAGCATTATCAACTAAGAATGGCGGCAAACCACCTGATAAAGTAGCATCGATTAGCAAAGCGATACGGCGCTCAGACATAGAACCAATCTCAGCAATTGCCAATGCTAAAATATCAGCAGCAAAAGCCACTGGCTCAGCATGGAAGTTACCTCCAGAGATGGCAACTGGACCGTCTTCATTGTTAAAGATCAGTGGATTGTCCGTGACGGCATTTGATTCAATCAATAGCGTCTTGCCTGCTTGATTGATGATATCAAGGCAAGCACCCATCACTTGTGGCTGGCAACGCAAGCAGTAAGGATCTTGTACTCTGTCGTCTTGCTCGCCATCGTGTGAGGCGCGAATGGCACTGCCTTTAATGAGCTGACGGTGTGCTTTGGCGATTTCGATTTGACCATGATGACCACGTACTGCGTGAATACGCGCGTCAAATGGCGCATCTGAGCCTTTAGCCGCATCGATAGACAGTGAGCCGACGATGGTTGCCGTCTCAAGCAAATCACGTGCTAAGAAATAACCACGCAATGCCAGTGCGGTGGATACTTGAGTGCCATTAATCAGGGCAAGACCTTCTTTTGCCGCAAGGGTGATTGGCTCAAGACCATGCTGTGCTAGTGCATCAGCGGCCAGTACTTTTTTACCATCAACATAAACATGACCTTCGCCCATCATCGCCAGTGTCATATGCGATAAAGGCGCGAGGTCTCCTGAAGCACCTACTGAGCCTTTGGCAGGGATGTTTGGGGTAATTTGGTTATTAATTAAGCCCAGTAAGCTGTCGACCACGGCGCGGCGGACGCCAGAAACACCTTGTGCCAAGCTGGTCACCTTCATCACCATAATCAGTCGAACCACGTTGGCTGGTAATGCTTCACCAGTACCCACCGAGTGAGACACGATAAGATTGCGCTGTAGTAATTCTAATTGATCATCGCTGATACGGGTTTTTGCCAACAGACCAAAACCGGTATTGATACCATAAGCGCTTTTATCACGGCGGATGATCGTTTGTACATCTTCGTGTGAGGCGTCTATTGCCTCATAAGCGCTATCAGGTAAGGTCAATATGACGGGCTGTTCATAGATATCGCGTAGTATCTCAAAGCTAAGCTGACGTGGCTGTAGTGTTAATTTTTTAATAGCAGTCATGATGGTAATCCTAGTGTTAAATGTTATTAGCTGTATTTATAATATGGTGAGGTATTGATGTTGTGCCTGTATTAATAGGTGCAATCTATCCTAACTTATCCAGCCGAAAGACATTGCCAAATGTCCAAAAGCTGCTGCCAGTAAGATACTAAGTGCTACACGCTGGAACCAAACGATGACCATTTTCCCAACAGAGATAGGAATCTCAGTTGCTAGTACACAAGGAATCATGGCAGAAAAAAATAGCACACTGCTAATAGAGATGACGCCTGCGACATAACGGGTCAACATATCCGCATCACTGAGCAATAATGCGGGCAAGAACATCTCAGCCAATCCTGCAGACATACCTTTGGCAGCCACGAGCGGCTCTGGCAAACCGCCCAACCAGGTAAAGGGGTAAAGCAGTAAACCTAAAGCGTCAAATACTGGCGTGTACTTGGCCAATAATAAACCAGTGAGTCCAACGGCGATAATAGAGGGCACAATAGCGGCTGCCATTGTCAAACCATCACGAAAATTAGTCCATAGAATTTGTTTAAAATCTGATGCACGGCGTGACGTGGACAAACCTAGCTCATATGCCGCTTTTAGACGCGTGCCTCTTTTGTAGTCTAAATTTGGACGCTCAACCTCATTATCAAACTGACTAATTGGTGGAATACGGGCAGTGATAGCGGTGACGATAAAGGTAATCACTAGCGTTGACCAAAAAAACAGATTCCAAAATTCCATCAATCCCAGTGTTTTGGCAACAATTACCATAAACGCGGCTGATACAGTTGAAAAGCCGGTCGCAATGATAATGGCTTCACGCGCAGAATATTGCTTTTGCAGATACACACGATTGGTAATTAACAGCCCAATCGAATAACTGCCAACAAAAGAAGCAACTGCATCAATCGCTGATGCACCTGGCGTTTTCCAAATAGGTTTCATAATCGGCTGCATCAGCACGCCAACCATCTCAAGCAAACCAAAACCCACTAAAAACGCCAGAATCAAAGCCCCAAGCGGCACAATCATACCAACGGGTAGCGCCAGTTTTTCAAATAAAAACGGCAGCATATCCTTTTCCATCATAAAGGCTGGAGCGTTACCAGTGATATACATCACAGCTAATACCAGTCCCAGTACTTTAAAGACAGTTAGGATTTTATGGGTGATGTTTTTACGCCATGAACCATCAATAAACGGTTTACTTACCCCAAATATCATCAGCATAAATAACAAAGTTACAGATAAAGTATGTTGCTGATTGACCAGATAAGTTGCGCCATGGTCGAACAAAATCGTGCTTTTTTCACCAATGGTAAATGGCACAAAAAACATCACCAAACCGATCATACTAAAGACAATCAGTTGCAGTAAGGCAATGGGTTTTGACAGTAATGTCTCTGGCGTTGTCGTATCGGGCACGGTGTTAGCGACCTGCTCAGTTTTCTCTAATTGTAGGGTATCTTGCTTGGTCATATTATCTTCCTTGATAAAATCATGTGATCTATGTGTCTATGGAGAACTACTTAATCATAGGAAGATTTAGACCGTAATCCTTAGCAGTTTTAATCGCCAACTCATAGCCCGCATCGGCATGACGCATAACGCCAGAACCACAATCGTTGACCAGTACTCGCGCTAAACGCTTAGCTGCGGCATCAGTACCGTCAGCGACGATAACCATGCCAGAGTGCTGCGAGTAGCCCATACCAACACCGCCGCCATGATGTAATGATACCCAAGTAGCACCGCCTGCGACATTGAGCATACCGTTTAATAGTGCCCAATCCGATACCGCATCTGAGCCATCTTTCATGCTTTCTGTTTCACGGTTTGGACTGGCAACAGAACCGGTGTCCAGATGGTCACGACCGATGACGATAGGGCCTTTAAGCTCGCCGTTTTTGACCATCTCATTGAAGGCAAGACCTGCTTTATCACGCTCACCAAGACCTAACCAGCAGATACGTGCTGGCAGACCTTGGAACTGAATGCGCTCTTTTGCCATGTCTAACCAGCGATGGATATGTTGGTTTTCAGGGAATAGCTCTTTGATTTTTTGATCGGTCTTATAGATATCTTCTGGATCACCTGATAATGCAACCCAGCGGAAGGGACCTTTGCCTTGGCAAAACAGCGGACGAATATACGCAGGGACAAAACCTGGGAAATTAAAGGCATTTTTTACGCCTTCATCAAACGCCACCTGACGAATGTTATTACCATAATCAGTCGTTGGGATGTCCATTGCCTGCAAGTCTAGCATCGCCTGTACATGTACGGCACAAGACTGAGCAGCGGCTTTGGTTAGATCAGCATGTTGCTCTGGGTTTTCTTGAGCGGCTTTCCATTCTTCAACCGTCCAGCCACTTGGTAGATAGCCATTAATCAAATCATGGGCGGAGGTTTGATCAGTAACCAAATCAGGTTTGATTTCGCCTGCATTGGCACGCTTTACCATCTCAGGCAAGATGTCTGCTGCATTACCAAGTAACGCGATAGAAACGGCTTCACCAGCTGCAGTATGTTGCTTAATGAGCTCATAGGCATGGTCAAGATTGTCAGCTTGTTTATCGACGTAGCCCGTACGCAAACGGAAATCAATACTAGATTGTTGGCATTCGATATTTAGAGAAGTTGCGCCAGCAAAGGTCGCCGCTAGTGGCTGCGCGCCGCCCATACCACCAAGACCAGCAGTCAAAATCCAGCGACCTGCCCAGCTACCGTCGTAATGCTGACGACCAGCTTCGACAAAGGTTTCATAAGTGCCTTGAACTATGCCTTGAGTGCCGATATAAATCCAGCTGCCCGCAGTCATTTGACCGTACATAAACAAGTCTTTACGATCGAGCTCGTTGAAATGCTCCCATGTTGCCCAGCGCGGGACAAGGTTGGAGTTGGCAATCAATACGCGCGGCGCATTTTCATGGGTTTGAAAAACGCCAACTGGTTTGCCAGATTGCACCAATAAGGTTTCATCATCTTCTAATTCTTTGAGTGACTCTAAAATTTGATCATAGCTTTCCCAATTACGGGCAGCGCGTCCAATACCGCCATAGACGACCAAGCTTTTTGGATTTTCAGCCACATCAGGATGCAGGTTATTTTGTAACATACGATAAGGGGCTTCGGTCAGCCAACTCTTGCAGTGTAGGGTACTGCCAGTTGGCGCCGCGATATTGCGACTCTCGTCACGGCGAGTATATTCAGGGGTTTTGTTCAATCCATTATCAGTAGTCATGATCCTATCCTTGTGATATCTGTTGAGGCAATATGGCAATCAAAGTGAGTCTTGTACGGTCAGTTTGCTAAATTTACTAATACTGCCGTAAAGTTGTATATACAAATTATCAGGAATCATTTTTTCATGCAAGTTTTTTTTCTTTATTGCAGCATTATTTTTGTGAGTGATTAGACAAACATGCAGCTGCCATATGGTTTTGCTAAGGTTTGTATGATTATCTCGTGTTACTATGGCGCTATTCTTATTGGTAAAACTAACGGTTAAAAATGGATACGATAAAGGCGATTCCGGCATATCAACGCATTAAAAATGCGATATTGGACAATATTCATTCAGGTAAATGGCAGGCGGGCAATGCGATTTCTACCGAAATGGCGTTGGCAGAAGAGTTTGGTGTCTCTCGTATGACGGTCAACCGTGCTTTAAAGGAATTGAGCGAAGAGCGAGTATTGGAGCGCCGGCAAGGGTCGGGGACGTTTGTTGCGCAGCAGCAGTTTAATCATACATTTGTAGAAGTTCGTAATATCGCTCAAGATTTAAAGTCTGCCAATCGTGATTATCAAGCAAAAGTTGTCAGTAAGCGCGGCATTACTGCTGCTATGCTAAACGATGAGCTACGGCGTAAATTTGGTCTTGAGAAGGTGGTTGAAACTTCTGAATCGAAAGAAGGTAAAAGTATTGATAGCGAAGTCGCTGTTTTATATGAGGTTAAGATCATCCATTTTGCAGATGGTCAGCCGATACAGTTTGAAGAGCGTTGGGTAGATGCTCTAAAGGTTCCAGAGTTTATCGAGCAAGATTTTAGCGTGGTCAATACCAGTGATTATCTTATTGCAAAAAGCCCACTGGAGCGTGGTAGCTATACTATTCGAGCACTAGCCGCACCCGATGAGATTGCAGCGTTACTACAGATTACCGCGCAGTCGCCTACATTGGTACTTTGTCGTCAAACTTACTCAGCGGGTCAAGTATTGACTTTTGTCAAAATGTGGCATGCAGGTGAGCGGTACCAGTTTTCAGGTGAACTATAACAACCTTACGCATATTCACTATTTTTGTACGTTTATTCTTTCTAAATTGCGTTAATATACACGTGAGCAGGTGTTTAATGGGCAGATTTAGAATAAGTATTTGTCATAAAATGCCTCAAATTTTCAAGAATAAAATAAAACCAGCATTGAAAAATATGCTGTGTATCCTCAAATTGAGCAGTCACAGTCAAATAATACCAAGCAGATATTTATGATGATATCTGCTTGTTCTTCAGTACGATTTTATTGGCAGGACATATTTTGCTTTATTTGACTCAGTCACTTTTATTTACTCACTATGATAAGGACGTCTTATGAAACGTCGCACGCTTTTAGCCCTTGCCGCAAGTACCGTATTGCTTGCCGCTTGTGGTCAATCACCTACCAATGATGCTGAAACCAAGGCAACTGATACCGCTGCGAGCAGCGGTTCTGATTTGCTACAGCGTATCAATAACGGCGGCACTATCAACGTCGGTACCGAAGGCACTTATCCTCCATTCACTTATCATGATGAGAGTGGCAAACTGACCGGCTATGATGTCGAAGTGACGCGTGCCGTTGCTGACAAACTTGGCGTTAAAGTTGAGTTTCAAGAAACTCAATGGGATGCAATGCTCGCAGGTTTGGACGCCAAGCGTTTTGATATGGTTGCCAACCAAGTCAGCTTGACCACGCCTGAGCGTTTAGCAAAATATGATAAAGCGCAAGCGTATAGCTGGTCGGGCGCAGTGGTTTTAGCGCCAAAAGATGATAACCGTTATAGCTCGTGGGAGGCTTTAAAAGGTCTGCGTAGCGCTCAGTCATTGACCAGCAACTATGGTGAGCTTGCAGAGCGTTATCAAGCTGAAGTCATCCCTGTTGATGGTATGGCTCAAGCGATCCAGCTGGTTAAACAAGATCGCGCTGACTTCACCATGAATGACAATCTTGCCATTTTGGATTATCTAAAAAAATTCCCAGATGCGGCGCTTGAGATTAAATTGACGGCCCCTGTCAGTGAGCAAACCGGTTCGGGCTTGGTATTGATAAAAGGTGATGATGAAGTATTGGCAAAATTAGACGAAGCCATGGCAGCATTGGCCGCTGATGGAACGCTCACCAAACTGAGCCAAGAATTCTTTGGTGCTGATATAAGTCAACAAAAATAATGCTAGCTTCTATAACGTCAGTGTTAGCAGATTTATTGGCATTATTGCCATTTATGAGTCCTGATCGGGCGCAGATTGTTATCTCGTCTTTTTGGCCGATGCTTAAAGGCGGTATCTATTATTCGATACCGCTGGCATTGATATCGTTTGCGATCGGTATGGCAATTGCGCTGACCGTGGCACTGATTCGTATCGTGCCGCGTGCTGGTTGGGTTCATGAGATTGTCTATAGACTTGCTCGCATCTATGTGTCTGCCATTCGCGGCACGCCGATGCTGGTACAGCTATTTATTATCTTTTATGGGTTACCGAGTGTTGGGGTCAAGCTTGATCCTTTTCCGTCAGCGATCATCGCTTTTTCGCTAAATATTGGTGCTTATGCGTCAGAGACGGTGCGCGCTTCCATTTTGTCTATTCCAAAGGGACAGTGGGAAGCCGGTTCAACTGTCGGCTTGACGTATTTGCAGACCTTTCGCCATGTTATTTTGCCGCAGGCACTACGCGTATCTGTACCGCCGCTATCTAATACCTTTATCAGTCTGGTAAAAGATACTTCGCTAGCATCGCTCGTATTGGTGACTGAGCTGTTTAAACAAGCGCAGATTATCACCGCGCGTAACTATGAGTTTATGTTGGTCTATATCGAAGCGGCCGTTATCTATTGGGGTATTTGTCTGTTTTTGACCTTTATCCAAGGTAGGCTTGAAACGCGTCTTGATCGTTATGTTGCCAAATAATATCGCTATCAACCCATGATATATTTCTCGCCCCTTTAACCCATGTGTTTTTTAATTTGCAAGTGGACGTCTTATGATTCAAGTCACCAATATTCATAAAGCCTTTGGGAGCAATCAAGTGCTTAAAGGTATCGACTTGACCATCGAAAAGGGCAAAGTGGTGGTCATATTAGGACCATCAGGTTCTGGTAAGACGACGTTTTTGCGGTGTTTGAATGCGCTTGAAATTCCAGATCAAGGTATCATCGCTTTTGATGATGGCAGCCTGACGGTTGATTTTGCCACTAAACCTAAGAAAAAAACCTTACTGGCACTACAACGTAAGTCAGGTATGGTGTTTCAGTCTTATAACTTGTTTCCACATAAGACAGCCATCGAAAACTTAATGCTTGGACCTACGGTGGTACAAGGGCAAAGTAAAGCGCAAGCACGTGAGCAGGCATTAGCATTACTCGATAAAGTGGGTTTGTCTGATAAGGCAGATCTCTATCCGTTTCAGCTATCGGGTGGTCAGCAGCAGCGTATTGGTATTGCTCGTGCATTGGCAATTGAGCCGTCTTTACTACTATTCGATGAGCCAACGTCTGCGCTTGATCCTGAGCTAGTACAAGATGTGCTTGAAACCATGAAACAGCTGGCATCAGAAGGTTGGACGATGGTTGTTGTTACTCATGAAATAAATTTTGCCCGCGATGTCGCTGATCATGTGGTTTTGATTGAAGATGGTAAGATTGTCGAAGAGGGCAGTGCTAAGCAGTTATTCGAGGACTCCAAGCATCCGCGTACGCAAGCGTTTTTACAGCGTATTGAACAGTAATAAGCTTGAAAGATGCTAAATAAAAGTCCCAACTATGATGTCATGGTTGGGACTTTTTTTGTTTGATAAAAATGGCTGTAAAGCTATTTAAAATGATTAAAGGCTATCGATAAATCTTTTGCCGTCTTTTTAGCCAACGTGGTACACGAGTAGTAGTACCATTTAGCACAGCGTTAAATAAAGCTGCTAGCAGAATGAGTATGACGCCGACATATTG
This sequence comes from Psychrobacter sp. LFX-11D, assembly GCF_904846475.1. Classification (NCBI taxonomy): domain Bacteria; kingdom Pseudomonadati; phylum Pseudomonadota; class Gammaproteobacteria; order Moraxellales; family Moraxellaceae; genus Psychrobacter; species Psychrobacter sp. LFX-11D. Next base: position 69,712 of record NZ_CAJHAV010000003.1, on the reverse strand, counting down.
AATCCAAGATAATGATTGATGCAGTAATAGCGTTGCCAAAGCAATCGCGGTTAGAGGCTCAAAGATAGTAAACACTGATGCACGGGTGGCAGGTAGCTTCTCTAATGCCTTCATATAAAGTGCAAAGGGTACGACGGTTCCAATCAAAGACAATCCTAATGCATAGCCCCAAGTAGATAAGGGTAAGGTTAGTAATTGTCCATAAGTTTTATAGGTTTCAGGTAGTAGTAGCAGTATGCCAGCACTGATGATAATAGAGGTAAAAAATACTAAAGGAGCAGGGTGCGCGTCATGCATAGCGCGCTTACCCAATACCCCGTATAGGGAATAACATATGCCTGATAATAAACCTAATGCTATACCCCAGTTGACTTGCGCCTGCTCACCTAACATCGTCAAGCCGACACCAAATACTGCCATGAGTGCCAGTAGGGCTGACTGCCGAGTAATGGATTCATTAAGCAAGAATGCTGAAAATAATAAGCTAAAAACGGGCGCAGTATATAGCAAGGCGACTGCAGGGCCAGCACCGACATAGATAACGGCAAAAAAATAGCAAACCGACATACCGAGTACACCAATCAACGACTGTAGTGCCAGTCCGAGCCACTGTTTTGGACGCAACTTTATTAGCTGTGGCCATAGTTTTGGTAGCATAACAAGGATAATAAGAGCGGCGGTCACGATACGTAAAATGGTCGTTTGCCAGCCACTAAAGCCATTTTGGTTGAGATAGGTTGAGAATATCCCTAAAGTACCCCAGCAGACAGCGGCTGTAATGATTTGAATGGTGCCTATCCATGACTGCCGTGCTGACATTGCGCTATCGGTATGTGCCATATCGCTCTCTATTTTTATTTGTTACCAAGTTCAAAGAATAAGCGGTCCAAGCCTTCTGGCTGATTACTTAATAATATGCTGAAATAACAAAAGACAACCTGATTAAAGGCTGCCTTTTGTTTGTTTTTTCAGTCTATCATTAAAGCGTTAATTAAGTACTAACACAAGTCAGTTAGACATAAAATGCAATTTATTTGAGTTAGGTGCAGGCTTCACTTCAGCTTATTACCCTTTAGCGTCATATCCTCCAAACCAGCTTAAGCATCGTGATTTACACCTGAAGTAAAAAATTCGTCAATAAACGCTTGGCACCTTCGGTCGCAAATGACTCTGGGTGAAACTGCACGCCTTGAATCGGATAGTCTTTGTGCTGCACACCCATTATCTCATCACCAGCCAGCGCCGATTCAGTCAACTCTAAATCGTTATGTTCATCATTGGCGACGACTGCGGTGACAGTCAAACAATCCGGTAGTGTGTCTGCTTGTACCATCAATGAATGATAGCGCATGATTTCTAACTCCTGCGGCAAATCATTATAAATGCCCGCACCATCATGACGAATGGCTGAAACCTTGCCATGCATCGGTACACTGGCGCGTATCACATCACCGCCAAATACATGAGCAATGCCCTGCATGCCTAAGCAAACGCCTAATAGTGGCGTCGTTTTGCCCATCACTTCAATCACTTCGGCACAAATGCCAAAATAGGCAGGATCATCAGGTGACCCAGGACCGGGTGAGATAATAATACGGTCAAGACTCATCGCTTGTACGTCTGCTAAGGTGATTTCATTATTACGCTTGACGATGACATTTGCTTGTTTATCACTGTCCATCGTCTGCAAAATCTCACCGATATACTGGTAAAGGTTAAAAGTAAATGAGTCGTAATTATCGATAATTAAAACATTCATGGGTAGCCAACTCTTTGATAAATTATATGTGGTTATGGGTTCATAAAGCTGTCTAGTACCACTTTCATAGCAGAAAGCTTACGCTGGATTTCTAGATATTCATCAGCAGGATTGGAATCGTACACATTGCCGCCACAAGTCTGTGCATAGGCCGATTCACCATTGATAAATAAGCTGCGAATAGGAATAGCAAAAATACAATCACCGTTAAAGTTAAAGGATCCTAATGCGCCGCCATAAGCACCACGACCATCTGGTTCAAGCTCGTTGATGACTTTTATCGCTTCAACTTTTGGTGCGCCTGACAATGTGCCGGCAGGGAAGTTGCTGGCAAGTGCGCTAAACATATCCTCATCGGGATGCAGAATACCGACGATTTCAGAGGAGATATGCTGTACGTGTGAGAAGCGTTTGATATCCATCAAATTACGCACTTTTACCGTACCAAATTGTGCGACGCGTCCGATATCATTGCGATGCAAATCGACCAGCATATTGTGCTCAGCAATCTCTTTGGCATCATTCAGTAGGGCACGCGCAAGTTTGCGGTCTTCGGCAACATCAACACCGCGCTTGGCTGTACCTGCGAGCGGATAGGTCTCCATCTCGCCCTGACGCAAGCGAAATAGCAATTCAGGTGAGGCACCGATGATGCATTGCTGAGCAAATTTCATAAAATACATATGGGGTGATGGATTGACTGCCCGTAGCTTTTCATAAATTGGCATCTTATCGCCCGCAATACGATATTTGGATTTAAAGCCGACTTCACATTGAAAAATACGCCCAGAGATGATGTCTTCTTTGACTTGCATGACGACTTTAGCGTGCTCTTCTTGACTCATACCATCACCTAAGAACTCTACGGTGGGCGGTTTATAGCTTGGGATAGGTACATCAACTAAGGCTTTGATTTGCTCGATGCGATTGTCTTGCTGAGCGGTTGGGTAGTAAAAATAGAATATCTCACCGGTCATTTTATCGAGCGTCAAGCCATCTAGATAGACACCAAATTTGAAAGGTTCAAAATCATCGCTTGGCTTGGCATTGAGACTTGGCTCAAAGAAATTGACACAGTCGTAGCCTAGATAGCCGACAAGACCGCCACTTTGCTCACGAGCAATAACGTGCTGCGGAGTAATAGTACGTAGAAGCTGATAAGGATTGTCAGTCTGATAATTTTTGGTTTCAGCGGTTTTATTATCGGTAATGGCAAGGGTAGTGCGGTCGATAGCAGCAATGGTCATCACCGGATCAAAACCAATTGCATGGTGACGTGACATATGGCTGTCTTCGCCTAAGGATTCGAGCAAATAACAAGTATCGAAAACCCGTTCAATGCGTTTAAATAACGCGAAAAAATCAATATCTTGCGTCAGCTTTATCCGCTGCGGCTTGCTTGGAATATCAATAGTAGCAGGCTGGTCATATTGTAGTGTAGGAGAGGTCATAATGAGGTCCAAAGTAATTCAAATAGGTCTTATAAAATAAATTCAGCTAACATTCTTGGCGTTAATTGTCTTGTCTGTGGGTGGCTAGCAGTGCGCTTACATCGTGAATTTGCATGGCTTTGGCGCCGCGAGAGACCGTTGCGATGCCAACGCCCAACTGTTCGGAGATGTCACGCTGGGTGATGCCACGCTCGAGCAAATCAAAAATACAGATACGATTGGCAATCTCGTGTTGCTCTTTAGTCGTTAGTAGCGCTGTTAATAGCTCATCGATATCATTACTGTCATTGCAATGGGCTAAATGCGTCAACAAGCTACGATAAGGGTCAGTGCTCATAATATTTAATCTTAATAAAAAAGAGGTAAGTGGCTATCTTGTTTCAGTATTCTAGTACAGTAGTACATAAAAAACAAGTAAAGTGATTAATGTTTTAGCATTGCTTGATTAAAGCGCTGTTTAAAAATATTAACTTCAGCATAAAAATAAAAAGCCAGCTAATCGTAATGAGCTGGCTTTACTATTAAAAATTTTGCTGGTGTTCTAAAGAACAATGAATGATAGATTCGAATGAACGACTATGCCTTTATATTGCTTATTTTACTGGACGAATAAACGGCATATGTCTATTTACATCTTTATATAGTAAGTATCTAAATGGACCCGGTCCGCCAGCGTAACAAGATTGTGGGCAGAATGCGCGTAACCACATAAAGTCACCTGCTTCAACTTCTACCCATTCACCGTTTAAGTGATAGACGGCTTTACCTTCTAATACATACAAACCATGTTCCATAACATGCGTTTCATCAAATGGAATCACGCCACCTGGTTGAAACGTCACGATATTTACATGCATGTCGTGACGCATATCAGACTGCTCGGTAAATCGAGTGGTTGTCCATACGCCATCAGTACCCGGCATCTCAATAGCTTCAACATCGTGATCGCTAGTTACAAACGCTTCAGGCACATCAATACCTTCACAATGTTGATAAGCTTTACGTATCCAATGGAATTTAACGTGCTTATCGCTATTGTTTTTCAGCGTCCATTTGCAGCCAGGTGGTAAAAATGCATAACCACCGGCTTCAAGATGATGCGACACGCCTTCAATAGTCATATCCATTTCACCTTCAACGATGAATACGACACCTTCGGCATTTGCATCTAGCTCAGGCTTTTCTGAGCCGCCATTAGGCGCAACTTCGACGATATATTGTGAGAAGGTTTCAGAGAAACCTGACAGTGGACGGGCAAGTACCCACATCCGCATGCCTGTCCAAAAAGGTAAATAACTAATCACGATGTCGGTTAGTACACGTTTAGGAATAATCGCATAAGCTTCGGTGAAGATAGCGCGATCGGATAGTAATTGTGTTTGTGGAGGCAATCCGCCAGTTGGTGCGTAATAAGTACTTTTTGTTGTCATGGTTCGTGTTCCTTAGGGGTTTAGTGCCGCGATAAATTTGTGTCTGAACCTTTGATTTTTTATGCGATTAATGCTCTGACATTAGCACAATTCTTCGTCAGTTGACGATAGCCATTAGGCCTGATCTTTAGCTTGCTCAGCAGAGATATCAATGCAAACTTCCCAATCATCAATCTCGAATTCATGGCAGTTGTTACCATCACCATTAATACGATCAATAACTAAAAAGTCACAATCCGCTTTTAGTGCCAGTAGCGGATGATGCCAAACACTGGCGTCATACTGTACACCTTGATGTGAACGGGCATAAAACACCTCTAAATCATCAGCTGATTTTGGTGGCTCGCCAGCTTTTGCCACTACAACTATATAGTCTGTGCCATTCATAGAAAAGAAGGCTTGCGTACCAAATGGATGGTATTCCATAACCGATAACGTAATAGGGCAGTCACGTCTTTTGGTACGGAAAATACTAAAACCGACTTCTCCGCCATCATGAGTGACTTTTGAGATGGCATTATGGCGACAGGCAAAGCCACGATTGATATCCCAGCTGTTTTCAGGACATTTTTCTTGATCATCATAAGGCTCAATAACTGAGCCATAAGGCACAAAAGCAGCTTTAGTTAAAGGTTTAGCAATGATTGTGGTTTTCATAAGTTCACCTTTAGATTAATTAGCAATATTATTTATTTGTTCTAGCAACTTATTAAGTGATAGATCTATTTGAGATAAGAAAATACCGGACATAAGATATCGTTTTTAAGCAATTACAGCACTCAGGTATCAACTACCTTGAGCGTATCATCCGTTAGCTTACGTGGTTGCTACTACGTACGTGCTTATTAATATGATTATACGTCTTATGATTGTTGTTACGGCTACATCCAGTTGGCGGTGTTATCAGCCGTGGCTGGATGATTTTCATACCAGTGCTTGGCGATTTCATCGCGGCGGCAGATCCAAACGTCGGGTTTACTGGTGATATATTGTAAAAACTGTTTAAGCGCTTTAATGCGACCAGCACGACCAATGATGCGGCAATGCAAACCAATGGTTAGCATCTTGGGAGTGTCTTGACCTTCTTCATATAGAGTGTCAAAGCTGTCTTTTAAGTATTGATAAAAAGGTTCAGCATTGGTGAACCCAGGACTTGAAGAAAAACGCATGTCATTGGTCTCAAGCGTATAAGGAATGACCAGATGCGGTTTGCGAGCAATTTTGTTGCCTTCTTCTACTTTAACGTTGAGCCAGTACGGCAGCTCATCAGCATAAGAGTCAGAGTCATAAATGTAGCCGCCTTGTTCTGCGACCAGCTCGCGAGTATTTGGGCTATCGCGACCGGTATACCAGCCAAGAGGCTGATTGCCGACCATACGCTCAAATATTTCAGTGGCGCGGCGTACATGTTCACGCTCGGTCTCGCGGTACATATATTGATAGGTGATCCAGCGCAGTCCGTGACTGGCAATCTCATGACCATCTTCTAGAATGCGCTCAACAATATGCGGTGTTTTTTCGGCAGCGGCTGCACAAGTAAAGGTAGTAATAGGTAAACCATATTCTTTAAAAGTATCTAGTACGCGCCAAACACCCACTCGGCTACCATATTCAAAGGCGGATTCAATCGACTGATGGCGGTTGTTAAATTCTGGCGTACCTAAAACATCTGATAAAAAACGTTCTGACTGACCATCACCATGCAAGACACTGTTCTCTGCGCCTTCTTCGATATTTAGCACAAACTGTACGGCAATCTTAGCGCCGCCCGGCCAATTGGCTTTGGGTGGATGGTCGCCATAGCCTTTTAAATCGCGTAGATAAGCGGCTTGATCAAAGTCGCTGGTTATCTTTTTTTTCATGGTGTTTTATCCTTTATAAAAACAGAGTAATAGGTCTATTAGAAATGTAATAACTATTTTTTATTCTACTCTTGCACTTCATGTTTCTGACTTCACCGCCTTATTCTACTATGGTGTCAGGATCTACTGCATAAGGGCGCATCAATACCCAATACACGATGCCACCTATTGCCGCGCCTAATAAGAAACCATAACCTTCAAGCTTAGTCAGTGCGGGTATCAATACCGTGGCGATAGAGAATAAAGCGCCGATTGCAAAGGCGATAAGCGCACGGATGTTCCAGCCTTTGTAGTAGTAATAAGCACCAGTTGGGTGAGCGGAAAATAAGTCATTCATATCGATATGTTGACGTTTAATCAGGTAATAATCGATGACTAAGATACCAAAGAATGGAGCGATGACCGCACCAATAGTATTTACAAAACCGACAATACCGATCTTACTGATGAATGATAACCACAATGCACCAACGAAAAAGGCGATAACAGCAGTAATTAAACCGCCCATGCGAAAGTTAATATGCTTAGGAAATAAGTTAGCCAAATCGTAAGCAGGGGGAATAAAGTTTGCAACCATATTGATACCGACGGTTGCGGCAAAGAAGGTCAGCGCTGCAATAATGGTCAAAGGTAGAGAATCTACACGATCAACAATATCCGATGGATTGGTCAATGCTTCGCCAAATATTACTAGGGTTCCAGCGGTAATGACCAAGGCGATGAACGAGAAAAATACCATGTTAATCGGCAAACCGAGTAAGTTACCCAAGCGCATATCGCGCTCACTACGCAAAAATCGTGAGAAATCACCGAAGTTTATGACGACTGCTGCGAAATAAGCAACCATCGTACCGACGATAGCAGTAAATGCCTGTATGGAATTTCCACTATAATCGCTGCCACTAGCGAAGATAGAGTTAATCGCAGGTAACAACTCAGAGCCTGATTGATACCAGATGACGGCCATCAGGATGACCATAACGACATAGACTAGCGGTCCTGCCCAATTCAAAAAGTGCTTGATCGGCTCGATGCCTGCCCAAAACAGTAAAATCTGAAATACCCAAACGATGACAAAGGCAATCCAAGCGGTACTATTCAAGCCTAAAAATGTCGTATCTGGGCTACCTATGACAATAGTCAACAAAATGGCAACTGCAGTTGAGGCAAAGTAGGTCTGCACCCCGTACCAAAAGATACCGATAATAGCGCGTAAGATGGCAGGTAAGTTAGCGCCATTGATACCCATGCTGGCACGTATCAAGACTGGAAAAGGGATGCCATATTTGACACTGGGTTTACCAGTTAAGTTGACCATCAGCATGACGATGAATCCTGAGCAGATAATCGCTGCCATGACCCACCACCCATTCAGTCCATAACTCAAAAATAAGGAGGCCGCTAAGGTATAACCGAATAAGCTCTGAATATCATTGGACCAAACATTAAATATCGCAAACCAACCCCAATTACGCTGTTCAGGCTGTAGTGGGGCAAGATCTTCATTATATAATCTTGAGTTTTTGCGTTCTGGATTAAAGGTATTGCAATCATAGAGCGCGCTATTGGATTGAGTACTGAGCTGACTTCCTTGCTCATTCGCAGTGGACATCCTTTTCTCCCTTTAGATTGGAATCAATCGAAATAAACATTGTTAACACTTATTAATGTTTATTGTTAACACTTTAAGGATGTCTAGGTCATTGGTCAAGATAATTGTTTGATCAGCGTTTACTCTTCTTTGTCTAGAATGCTCATTTATAACCCTGAAGCATAAGCAACCAGTTGTTGGCGCTCTTCATCGCTTAGCTGAGTGATATTACCCAGTGGCATATAGCCACTTTGTACGGCAGTCACAATCTTAGCTTGATGAGTTTTTATGTCTGCAGGGGTTTGGATAATAATACCCGCTGGCGGCGCATTAAATCCAGCTTGTGTTGGTTGTGCCGCATGGCAAACGCTACATTTTGCTTCTACTACTTTAATGATAGCGTCGTCAGCTGAAGGAGCAACAGGTATTACTTCGTCGGTAGCGGCAGTTCCGCCAGCAACCGCATTGGGATCAGCCTCTGTAGCAGTAGCAGGTGCTACCGTATTTGTATCTTGAGTGACAGCAGCAGGCGGTGTATCTGTCGGTGCTACTTCAGTGACAGCAGGCGTCTTGATTGGAGAAACTGGTAATGGCTCGATAGGTGCTGGACGCATCCAGATAATCAATAGTACGGTTGCTATCGCAGGAATTACTAAGAATTTTGGTCTATGGCGACCCAAGTGTTTTTCGTTGAAGTAATGACGAGCTGTTGCCGTGATGACACCAATGAATACCAATATTAACCAACCATGCGCATGTGAATACATCATTGGATAGTGATTACTAATCATGATAAAGATGAGCGGCAAGGTAAAGTAGTTATTCATCAATGAGCGGTTTCTGGCCATCAATGCCAAATCTGCTACTTCTGGACCTGGTTTGACACCGCGGCGTACACAATCTACGAGTGCGCGCTGAGCTGGCATAATACCGAAGAAGACGTTACCTGCCATGATAGTACCTAAAATGGCACCGACATGGATAAAGGATGCACGATCACTAAACAGCTGGTATGAGCCCCAAGTGGCGATAATCATGAGTACAAAGATAGTGATACTGAAAGCCAGTTTATTTTTGCCGACATTGCTGCGTACAATGACTTCATAAATAAAGTAACTACCGAATAAGAACAGTAAACTGGTCGATATAGCACCAATGCTACTACCAAAATCAACTTTGCTCGGATCAATCAAATAAGCTGTGGCATTGATGTAGTAGACAATAATGAGCATCGCCATACCAGTCAGCCATGTGGTGTAAGCTTCCCACTTAAACCAATGCAGCGTTTTTGGCATCTCTTCAGGTTCGAGCTTGTATTTGGCAATTTCATAGAAACCACCACCATGTACTGCCCAAAGATCGCCTGAAATGCCTTTTTTGGCTTTCCATTCTGGTGGCTTCTGAAGACTCATATCTAGCCATACGAAATAAAATGATGCGCCAATCCATGCTACACCAGCGATAACATGAAACCAGCGGAAAAATAAGCTTAGCCAATCGAGAAGATATGCACCCATGTTGTCAATGTCCTTTTATATTATTATATCTTGGTAACTCGTAACGACTTTTGCTCACCTTCGTTATTATAAAAGATTGTGATACAACGTAGCGATACCAGCATTATTCATTTGGTCTTAAATCACTGACCTCATTGTCAGGTGTTTAAAGTTTCCAGCACTCGTTTAGCCTTGTTTTTATAAGGTTTCGAGTCATAAAGCTATAGAATCATGATCCGCGATAAGTGCCGTAGCCGTGTGCGCTAAGCAGTAGCGGCACATGGTAGTGACCGTTATCTTGTATCATAAAATCGATGACCACTTGCGGATAAAATACTGTGAGGTTTTGCGTATCAAAATATGCTTGGGTATCAAAGGTCAGCGTATAGCGACCGATATCTAAATGATACTCGGCAATATCAATTTCTGGGTTAAATGCCCAGCTATCTGGCGTCACGCGACCATCAGCGTTGGTGATACCGTTTGCCAATAATGACGGCTCGCCACTGGCACTAATACGATGTAACGTCACTGCGATGTCAGCGGCAGGCTTGCCAAGATGGGTGTCTAAAATATGTGATGAAAGAGTACCTGACATAATAATTCCTTTTATGTATGAGAGAGACAAAGCAAGATTTAAGCGTCGCCTAACAGTTTTTGTAAACGTAAACACGTGATTTTATTTTGTTCAGTAGCCGCATTGAGCAATTCAGTCTCGCGATCATTCGGCAGGCGTGCTTGCAATAGATCAAGCATTTGCTGCGCGCTTTTACCAGTTGCAAAGACAATAAAGATAAAGCCGAATTTATCGAGATAGTCTTGATTGCCTTGTGCTAACGCTTCAAGTACCGCATCTTCAGCGTCATTGGCGCCTGATTGCTCATGAGCGGCACTGTCTTGCGTATTGCGATACTTCTCTTTTAATGAGTCGACATTGCCAATCTGTGGATGACCATCAAAGGCTTCTAGTAAGTTAGCTTCATCCGCTTTAGCTTGTTGCCACGCGTCATCGCTTGCACTCAGTAGCGCTTTTATATCTGCAAACGGACGTGCGTCTGCCAAGGTTTGCGCCCATTGGCTACTGGTACAGCAAGTTAGAAATTCTGAGGTCGCATCGGCTTGCGAGAGGGCGTTCAGTTGCGGTAGTGATAAGCTCACAGTGATATCCTTATCTGTTGACACAAAGTGTTGACGGATACACATTTATCATTTGAGTGATATGAATTTATAAGGTACAGACAGTATCGTGTGCTGATATTAGTCTGTTGATTACTGAACTCAGGGAAAAACTCAGGTGAAAGTAGTATCGATTGAGTCATAATTGGTTAATATATATCCATTCTGCTTAAACCTGACTAAATGGTCAACTACTTTATGCAAAATATTTTTATTTTTTACTAGATATGCTAATAATCGGTGTGTTTATTCACAGTTTATCTTAAAGTCACGCTAGAATATGGTACTTACTGATATAAATGTCTAATGGTGCAACCTATGACTCAAATTTCTAAAGCAAAAGCTTCATCCGCCTCTGAGAGCGTGGTTCATCGCAATCAGCATGATATTCGTGCCCAAAACCAAGCGGTGATTTTGACTGCCGCTGAAGAAGAGTTTGTGCTGAAAAGCTATCGCGGTGCCACCATGCAAGGTATCGCCGATCGAGCAGGGCTGCCAAAAGCCAACGTGCATTACTATTTTAAAAGTAAGACCAATCTGTACAAAGTAGTTTTGCGTGCCATCATTCAAGAGTGGAATGATGGCTTGGTGACGATGACAGTAGACAGCGATCCGAGAACCGTTATCGAAAAGTTCGTCCGCACCAAATTGCATCAAGCATTTGCAAACCCAAATCGCCATAAGCTATTTGCGTTAGAGGTCATCGGCGGTGCCCCGCATTTACATGATTTTATGTCGACGGCGATGAAAGATTGGGCACTGGATAAGACACAAGTCATGAAGATATGGCATGAGCAAGGCAAAATCGCCATTGCTGACCCTTTACAGCTATTGATTTTGATTTGGGCAACCACGCAGCGCTATGCAGAGTTTGAAACAGAAATCGTCGGCTTAATGCAAAAGAGCGCGTATGATGAGACAGACGAGGCACGCGCTGCTGACTTCTTAATACCTTTTATACTACGAGGTTGCGGACTCGAGTAGGGGTAGATTGGAACAACTACTATTAATGAATGGCTTGACGCATAAAGGATTGCTTTAACGATATCGCCGCTAATTAGCGCTTTATCATTAAGGCAATCCTTTTCTTTTGTCACTCAGCAAAGTCTTTTACATTGTCTTAAAAAATCATCTAATCCTTCACTTTTAAGCGGCTTCACGAGCAGGCTTCACGTCATCCTCAGCATGCTGGTCAGCCGTATCAAACTCCGCACCAAAACTTTTTGGTAAAATCATATCAAGCGTAATCGCGATAATACCCGATACGGTCACTGCTGAACCAAAGATATTACGGAACATCTGAGGCATTTGTGCAAATACATCAGGCACAAAGGCAACACCCATCGCCAAACCTAGAGAAGTGGCTATGATTAAGATATTACGATGGGTAAAGTTTACGGTCGAAAGTATGCGAATACCAGCAGTCGCTACGGTTGCAAACATAAGCAGTGTCACACCACCAACTACTGGTTTTGGCAGCTGAGTGAAGATAGCACCTAGGATAGGGAATAAACCCATAAAAAATAAGATACCGCCGACATAGAAGCCCACATAGCGACTAGCGATACCCGTCATCTGAATAACGCCATTATTCTGACTAAAAGTAGTGACTGGGAAGCTGTTAAAGATACCAGCAATGGCAGAGTTGACACCATCGGCCAGTACCCCACCTTTGATACGTTTCTCATATAGTGGACCTTTGATAGGCTCACCTGAGATCATCGACGTTGCGGTCAAATCACCAGCAGTCTCGATACTGGTAATGATATACATAAAGGCAATCGGTATAAACGCTTGCCAATCAAAACTAAAGCCAAACTTGAAAGGCACAGGTACAGTCAGTAGCGGGGCTTGTGAGACTAATGAGAAGTCAATACGACCCATAAATGCTGCTACCAGCAAGCCTAACATCAGACCAATAAAAATAGCGCTTGAGCGAATAACTTTGTTAGGTACGATACTAATAAGCACGACACTGATTAAGACCCCGCCACCCAGTAGCAAATTCTCCATGCTACCAAAATTCTCTGCACCAACACCGCCTGCTAGATCGGTTAGACCAACTTTGGTTAGGGACAAACCAATAGTGACAATGACACAGCCGGTGACGATAGGGCTCATCAAGGATTTAAGTTTAGTAATAAACTGACTCAAGAATATCTCGACAAAGGCGCCTAAGAATGTCACGCCAAAGATAACAGAGAGAATCTCCTCAGGACTACCACCTCGGTTTTTTACTACAAAACCTGCTGCTAACACTGCCGCTAAAAAACCAAAGCTGGTGCCTTGCAGAGCCATCAGCCCTGAACCGACAGGACCAAATTTACGGGTTTGAATAAAGGTTGAAACCCCAGATACCATTAGCGCCATACTGATCAGGTAGGGAATATGCTCACCTAGACCCAAAGCACCGCCAATAATCAATGAGGGCGTAATAACACCAACGAAAGCGGCGAGTACATGCTGTACCGCACCTAAAAATGCTTTTGCAGGCGCAGGACGGTCGTGCAGTCCGTACAATAAATCGGGATTTCCTTGAGTATGCTCACTCATTTTGGCTTTCTCCTAAAGTGACTTTTAGTCCAAGCTCTGTAAAGATATTTAGAGACAGCGTTACGTTGATAAATAGGAGACATATGAGGGTCTCTATAAACCCTTATCGCAGCTAGCTGTTTACACAGTATCAAACACAGAGTCGCATGATCCTTATGCAAATACATGCAAGCAAATAACCAGTCTTTCTCAGTGTGACCGATAGTCGTATGTACAAACCTGACTAAATAGTCAACTATCTTAGGGTATATGTAATTGGCAGTATATTGCAATACTTTTTTTTGATATTCAGCGTTTATAAATAATCACTCTGTCGCTGATAATCGCCTCCGCATATAGTTGGAACTTATCTAGACAGCAATACACTAAAGGTATTCATCAGATGTGCAGGTGCTGATACAAGCGTACAAAAATATTAAAAGAAAATTTTTCAGTTTAAATATTGCCAAATTGTTAATACTTCGTTATTATGCCTGTCAATATTTAAACGCTAATCATTATCATTAACATTAATAATGCCATTCTTATATGAAACTTAATAATTATTAAAGCATCAAGCTTTTTAGAAAGTGATTTTGGGCAAAAATTACTGATTATTGGTTTCCTAAACGAGTTTTAAAATTCTTATACTAGATAAAGTGAGTATGTTATGCGCGAAGTAAAATTATCAAGATTTTCTAGTCGATTGACCGTATTGTCTATGGGCGTAGCAGCAGTATTAGGGGCACAAGCGGCGAGTGCTACGACCTCAGCAGATATGCCGAGCACTACCTTACAGACCATCACAGTGACGGCAAACAGTTCAGTACGTGAAAGCGTGCAAGAGGGCGGTGTTGATGTTGAAGGCTATACCCCAGCTGCGCAGGCAAGCCACTTAAGTGATTTTTTAAATGTCGTACCCGGTGTTACGGTAGGCGGTACGTCAGCGGTCAATCAGCGTATACGCGTACGTGGACTCGATGATACCAATTTGAAAGTGACCATTGATGGCGCTCGCCAAGAAGGCACGCTGTTTTATCATATGGGCGATGTGACCATTGACCCTGATTTGCTAAAACAAGCGGAAGTATCGGTCGGTAATAACTCAGTGACACTAGGTAACGATGCGCTAGGTGGCGCAGTTGCTTTTAAAACCGTTGATGCCGCTGATTTGCTAAAACCGGGGCAAAAAATCGGTGCCAAATTGCACGCAGGTTATGCTAGTAATAATGATGAACTGCTCACCTCAGCGACTGTGTTTGCTGCGCCAACGGATAATATAGACTTACTGGCTTATTATGGTCAGCGTAATGCCAATGCGGGTGAAGATGGCGAAGGTCGTAAGATCCAAACGGAAGATAGCAAAGGCGAGAATATTTTATTAAAGGCGGGCGCGTATATTGCCAATGACCATCACGTAGGGGCTAGCTTTAGCCGTACCGAAAACGAAGGCATGTTCCCATTACGCCCAGATTTCCCAGCAAGCCCAGGCGTTGGCAGCTGGAATGAAATTCTGCCGCAAAAGGTTAAGCGTGATACTTATGGTCTGGACTATAGCTACAATCCTGCCAGTAACTTAGTTAATGTCGATACCAACGTTTATCAAACCGAAACGCAGATTTCACGAGATACCGACTATACGACAAAGCCAGGTTATAACTGGGAAGCGGGCGTAAAAACCACTGGCGCAAAAATTCAAAATACCAGCATCATTGATACCAATGTCGGCAGCCATAAACTAATCGCCGGTGTTGAACACTACAAAAAAGAATCTGAGCTAGAGCGCGACTTCGTTAAAAAGGGCACCGATGAAGCCAAAAATACCTCTATTTATCTAGAAGATCAGTGGAAAAATGGCAAATTAACCTTAACGCCGGGCGTACGCTACGACCGTTATGAATCGCCTGAATTTGTTGCTGGTGGCAAAACTTATGACAATGTTGTTGGTGCGCTTGCAGCAAGCTATGAGATTGCACCGTTAACGCAAGTATTTGCCAGTTATACGCAGTTATTCAATGGCCCTGATTTGAGCCAAGCGATCTTTAACTCAGATGGCGACAAAACCTACGTAAATAACGACTTAAAAGCAGAAGAAGGATCAAATGCTGAGATTGGTATCTTAAAAACATTGCGTGACCTAACGGTAGCGGGTGATGCGTTACAACTTAGCGGAAAATATTTTGAAACTGATATCGAAAACTTTATTGAATTTGTCCGTTCTGGTGGTACTCGCGTTGGCTTAGACTGTACCACTGGACAACTTGGTGGCGCTTGCCAAGGCGCGGTCAATAAAGATGAAGATTATAAAATTAAGGGTGTTGAGCTCGCTGCTGACTATAAAATGGATAATTTTAGCATGGGTCTAAGCTATGCCCATGCACGTAGTAAAGGTGATAAAACGGGCTATAGCATCCCATCAGTGACTGGTGGCAGCGCCGACTCAGGCGATAAATATATGGTGAACTTGGCCTACGTACCAACAGACACTACTGAGCTTGGCTGGCGCAGTACCTATGTGGCTGCCATCACGCCCAAAACTGAATCTGCCCAGCCTGAAAAGTCTAACTATGATGTGCATGATATTTTTATGAGCTATATGCCAAAACAAGTCGAGGGTTTAAAAGCGACTGTTGGGGTTTATAATATCTTTGATGAAACCTATGCCAGCCATGCGTCACGTTCGCTTGCAGAACAAGCAGATGGTTTGCGTACCGACTTTGAACCCGGTCGCAATATCAAAGCATCTTTAACCTATCAGTTCTAAATTTATACTGATCATGCGTAAAAAATGAGTATCAAAAAAGCCAGCTGCTTTGTATAAGAGCTGGCTTTTTTATGTTGAAACCTCTTTTTTAAACCATATGTCTTTTTTAAATCGTTTTATGCGTCTTTAACACATCAGCATTTAGCGCAATTCTAACGCTAAAATTAATAAAGAATAATAATCAATGATTTCATTTAACCCACGCCAAACTTGCCTATGGATTCACCGTTATACTGGACTTGTGATGGCCTCTTTTTTACTCATGGCTGGTATAACGGGCGCACTATTGGCATTTCACGATGAGCTGGACGCGGTATTTAATCAGCGTTTGGCGGTTGTTGAGAAAGCGCAGACACCGCCATTGTCTATCGCCACCTTGCATGACAAGGTGATTAGCCGCTATCCAGAATACGGTTTTTCAACCATGCCCGTGGCAATCGAGCCTAACCGCGCCGTCGTCTTTGCGGTTGATAAATATAAAGGCGATGTAAAGGTAGAACCTGCGCCTTTATTTCAAGAGGTTTATATCAATCCCTATACTGCGGATATCATTGGGGCACGTGATAAAGACGAGTGGGCATGGCGCAATACCATGTGGAAGGTGTTCTGGCTGCATCGTGAGTTGTTGCTTGGTGATATTGGTAAGTTAGTACTAGGTATTATTGCGCTTGTTTGGACGATTAATTGTTTTATTGGATTTTATTTGACCTTTCCAAGAGCGGTTAAAAAGAATCAGGTACCGCCCCAATATCCTGCTAAAAAACGGGCTTCTTTATTAATACGCTGGCTGCCTGCGTGGAAAATCCGCACCAAAACCAATACCTTTAAGCTTAATTATGATGTGCATCATGCGTTTGGTTTATGGTTGTGGCTGATGCTGTTTGTGATTGCATGGTCAAGTGTGGGTTTTAATTTGCAGCAGATCTATAAGCCGGTGATGCAAGCGGTGGTAGGGCTTGACAGTAAAGCAGGCAACAAAGGCAAAGAAGATAAATTAAATAAAGCAGATAAATCTAGCGCACCAGTTAGCACTGAAATGATCACCGCTAATATTGTTAATAAAGCCAATAGTATCAATTATTTAGGCAAGAAAGCGAATATTGCCGCGCAAGAAAACGGCTTAACCGTACAGCAATTATTAGGCGTTCGCTGGGTTGAGGAAGATAAGCAGTGGCAAATGCGCTTTAAAACCAATCAAGACATCGGCAAGAAAAGTGGCGCGTCTTCAATTACAGTCAATGCAAGAGATGGTAGCATTGAGAAAATAAATTTTGCTTATCAAAACGCCCCATTTGGTCATAAAGCTGACCAATGGTTATCTACTTTACATATGGGACATATCAGTCATGGTGTCGGTCATCTGGCATATCAAATCTTCTTGGCATTGATTGGACTAGCCGTTGCCGTCTTGTCTGGTACTGGGGTATATCTGTGGTGGAAAGGTCGACAGCAACGCTTAAAATCTTTGCGAAAGCTGAGATAAATTGGTCTAAAAGTGACAAAGCCGTTTACAAGTACGATTTTAAGCCGCATCCACGATTACCGGACGACCTTGATGATTAAGTACCGTCACATCAACGTTATAGAGATCTTTCATGGTTTGTTGGGTAATGACATCGACAGGACGTCCAATAGCTTGTACTTGACCGTCCTTCATGGTCACCACCGTATCAGCGAACTGGGCGGCTTGATTGATGTCATGGAGGACAATGACCACGGTTTTTTTCTGGCTATGACTTAACTCACGCAGCTCACGCATCAAGCGCCCTGAATGATACATATCGAGATTATTTAGCGGCTCATCAAGCAATAAATACGGTGTATCTTGGCAAACAACCATCGCAATCAGCACCCGTTGCCGCTGTCCACCCGATAATGCAGATAAAAAACGCTCAGCTAAGGACTCTAGTTCAAAACGCTCGATAATCTCTTTAACCTTTTGCTGATCTTTCGCAGTAGGTCGTCCTTGGTGATAGGGATAGCGCCCAAACATCAGCAATTCATGTACCCGCAGCCGCCCTTGTACTTGATTGTCTTGACTGAGCATCGCTACCGTTGTCGCAAGGGTACGCGCATTGCATTGAACAATATCACGTTCCTCATTATCTACAGCAAAGCTAACCTGTCCGCTTTGCAATGATTGCAACCGCGCCATCACCGAAAATAACGTCGATTTACCGGCACCATTGGGACCAATTAAAGCGATGACTTGTGACGGTGGCAATAATAAGTTGATATCGTGCAAAATCTGCTGCTTGCCAATATGATGCGATACACCCGTTATTTTTATCATAATGCTTCTTTTTTAGCTGAATGTTCAATAAGTGATTAGAGTTTTTAATTCAAGCGCCGCTGGCTCATAAATATCAATACTAAAAATACCAAGCCGCCTGCCATCTCAATAACGACGGACAGGACGCCTGCCATACCGAGCACTTGTTCAAAGAGTGTTTGACCGAGTACCAAGCAAATCATCGCTACTAAACTCACTAAAATGAGCCGTTCGCTATGATACATATGGCGCGCCAGTCGATTGGCTAAAGCGCAGACCAATAAGCCAAAAAAGGTCACGGGACCGACCAACGCCGTAGCTGTAGCGACCAATACCGCGATGACAGTTAATAGCCCAAATGCCAAACGTTGATAGTTAATACCGAGATTAGTTGCCTGCGCTTTACCCAACATGAGCACATCACATTGATACCGCCAGCGCCAAATAAATAGCGCACTCACGACACAAATAAATAGACTGATGACTAATAGCTGCGGATTGACCGTATTAAACTGCGCGTAACTTGCTGATTGCACCACCACAAAATCATCTGGATTAATCAGTCGCGCAATCAGGGCTGATAAGCTGCGAAACAAGACTCCAAAAATAACCCCTACCAATATCAGCCGCGTTAAGTCCTGACTGCTTTTGGAAAACAGTAATTTAAACAGCAGCAACGACGCACCAAACATCAATACAATCTCAAGCGAAAATTTGGCAATCGGATTAAAACTAGTAAAGCTAATCGCCCCTAAGAAAAATACCAATACGCTTTGTAATAATACATAAAGCGAATCAAAGCCCAATAATGAGGGCGTGAGGATAGGGTTATGGGTTAAAGTCTGGAAAAGCAGAGTAGAGACCCCAATTGCGTAGCCGACCACCATCAGCGCCAATAGTTTTTTACCGCGTAGTGGCAGGGCAAAGTCCCAATGCCCATGGACATTGACGGTTAAAAATAATATGGCGGAGATTAATAAAACAAGAGCAGCAACAGATTTAGGCTGTTGACTGATAGCTAACCATAGCCTTGCCCAGAATTTTGCTAATGGGTTCAGGTTGGCGGTAGCACTCTTAGCACTATCAATAGTAGCATCAGTCGTTTGACCAGACGAGGCAGAAGGTAAAAACATACGCTAATCTTATAAAAGAGAATGGCAAGTAAAACAACGATAACTTAGATAATCTAACTCATTTAGGACTCAGCAGGTGCACGTAATAAGAGCCATAAAAACACCACCGTTCCGACCACACCAAAGACGGTCGCTACCGGAATCTCGAACGGATAGCGAATCGAGCGCCCGATAATATCGCAAAGCAATACCGCTGAAGCGCCCAATAACGCGACCGCTGGCAAGCTGCGCCTGAGCTTATCGCCCATAATGCGACTGACGATATTCGGCACGACCAAACCAATAAAAGGAATCATGCCAACCGTCACCACGACCACGGCACTCATCATGGCGACCATACCAACGCCAATCCACGTCACATGACGCTTACTGATACCCAAATTTAAAGCAATATTATCGCCCAAACCAATAATGGTCAGCTTATCGGCGATAATATAAGCGATAATACATAGCACGCCGGTCAACCATAACAGCTCATACCGTCCTGACAACACGCTTGAGAAGTCACCAAATTGCCAAACGCTGAGCATCTGTAACGTTTCCGTTTGATAGGCAATAAAGGTAGTAATAGCATCAATAATCCCGCCAAAGACAATACCAATCAACGGAATCATCAAGAAATCTGTCGGCGGAATACGATGAATCAGCAGCATAAAGAGCATCATGCCAAATACCGCCGCAATGGTTGCCACACTCATCTTTATAATTAGCGCGCTGGCTGGAAAGAACAGACTCACCACCAATAAGCCAAGGGCAGCGCTTTGGGTTGCGCCGACCATAGACGGCTCTACAAAGCGATTCTTGAGTACCACTTGAATAATCATCCCAGCCACTGCCATGGCAATTCCGGTCAAAATAATAGCAATCGTCCGCGGCAAACGACTGACCAGCATCAGTGAGCTGTCTGAGTTGGCACTATGATTGGCGAGGCTATGAAAAACACCTGACCATGAAAAGTCAGCAACCCCAATAGATAAACTTAGCAATACCAACATTCCCATGATGACAAAGCTTGCTGTATTGATTAACCCAGGTGCTATTTTTGCGTGGCGTGGTTTAGAGTTTAACTGACCATTTACCTTCTGCTGCCATCTTGAGGGTACAGAAGATATAGATGTATCACTATTAGCGTTATCAATATTAGTAGCGTGATTAGAAAATAGGGGCATAACGGCTGCTAACTTATGGCTGGCGTAAAGGGTAGACGCAAGAATGGGCATTTACGTCTGTTTTTCAACGAATAAAAATATTTACTTTGCTTGGCTAAATGCCGTTTTAATCGCGGTCAAATCTTGCATCCACTGATAATAACCGCCAAATGCTAGGTATGAATCTGGGCTTAGATAGACCACTTGAGATTTTTTCCAAGCCGTTGTTTGCGCGACTAATGGATTGTCCAAGACGGCTTTTGCACCAACGCTTTCTTCACCGATAGCCGCGCTACGGTCAATCACAAACAACCAGTCAGGGTTGGTTTTTTGCAAGTATTCAAAGGAAACCGGCTGACCATGATCGGCGTCTTTTATCTGATTATCTACCATAGGTACGCCAACTACGGTATGGATAAAGCCAAAACGTGACTTATCACCGTAAGCAGACAACTTATTACCATTAACCATGATGATCAAGCCATTGCCTTTATCTTTGGTCGCTGTTTTCGTCTCATCAATAAGACCGTCGATATCCTGTTGCAGCTTCAAGGCTTGATCGCTTTTGCCAAATAACGCACCCAAATCATGCAAGCGCTGTTTGCTAGACTCATAGATATTGGCAGTATCAATACTCATATCGAGCGTTGGGGCGATGCTTGAGAGCGCATTATATTTCTCTGCCATACGCGAGCCGACCAAGATAGCTTGTGGTTGCATTGCGTTTAATGCTTCAAGATCTGGCTCAAATACCGTGCCGACTTCTTTCGGATCTGGTTGAGTTTTTGAATGCAGGTTATTCAATTTTAGACCGCTTGGCATGCCATCAACAGCGACATCGAGTGCTGCCAAATCCTGCATCAAGGTCATGTCATAAACCACTAGCGGCGATGGGTTGATTGCCAAATCAACAGATCCCTTGATGGTATCAACGCTAATAGTGGTCACAGAAACCGCCTCGTTAGTGGCGACATTTTCGGCTTTATCAGCGGTTTTATTTTCGGTGTTGCTATCTGCGGGTTCTGAGTCATTAGATTCAGGAGCACTACAGCCAGTTACGGTAATACTAGTAAGCAGTGCAGTCATGAGAGCAGCTATTAAGGGACGTTTAAAAACAGGAGTAGCACGGTGGCTAGAGAATGAGGTAGTAGACATAGATAACTCGGTATAGGACGGGTTTTGGCAGTTTTATACAACCTGCTCGATAAAAATCTTCATTTAACGGCAGGTTAAATGATTCGGTGTTTTATTATAAATTGGGTAAATAATTCAGCCGCCATCATAAAGTAATTGAGACGTATTATCAATAAAGATGATAATGATTTTTATTAACTAAGTGTATTCAGGTTATAATAGACTCGCATACTGACCCAGATTGAACTTAAAAAATTCACAATAACGCCTGAAATATTAGAAATTTACTATTGATAATAATTATCGTTTGCATTATTATCACCACCATTCTATGACGGTTAAATGCTAGAGTATTATGAGTTCAACGGATTTAGAGACGCCTCCACTTAAATCAATCTTGATAGCGATACTAGTTGTAGTAGGGCTTCACGTACTTACGGCAGTGGCATTGGTGGCAATGAAACCGTCTGTACCCAAAGTCGCGCCGCCCAAACAGACGCCGCCTATTGAAATAGAGCTGGTATCATTACCTAAAGAGCCGGAAAAAGTGGTGAAATCTGTTGAAAAAGAAGTGACTAAGGTTGTGATAGATAAAAGCACGCCAGCGCCAAAACCGCAGGCTATAATAAAACCAAAGCCGGTCACAGAGACGCCAAAACAACCAGTGGTACAAGAACGCAAACCTGATATTACACCGCTGGTCAAAAAAGAAAAGACAACGTCGATTGCTCAAGAAAAGCCGTCACAAAAACAGATTCAGAAAGAAGAGTCGCATCCCGCCATTGATAAAGCCATATCTGAGCAGCTTGCTAATAACCAAAAGGTTAACAATCAGCAAGCTGAGCAACGTCGACTTGTAGCAGCACAAGCCCAAGTCGCCGCGCAAGAAATACAGATGCAACAGGCGCAGGCTCAGGAAGCGCAAAGAGTAGCAAATGCTAAAGCCGCTCGAGATGCCCAAGCTAAAGCGAGTGCCGAAGCAGCAAGAGCGGCTAAGCAAGCAGAAGAGGCCGCTAAAGCAGCTGCTGAAAGTAATGAGCCTGTCAATTTTACCGCCAGCTCGGCAAATTGGGTATCAGCCCCAAACTTCAGTTTCCCTGAGCGCGTTGCACGACGAGCAAATTCGGGTGATACGCTCAACGTAGTGTTGATACTGAGGGTAAATAAGCAGGGCGGGATCGATAATGTGCGTATCGCTCAATCTTCGGGAAATGCGGCATTGGATAAAGAAGCGACGCGGCAAGTGCGCTCAGGCAAGTTTAAACCCTTTACGAATAATGCTGGCGTACCAGTGGTTGGCAATGTGACCTTGCCTGTGAGCTACGCAGTACCTTAATGATTATCCATCTATAAAAACATACATTCTAATCTTTTCACGATAAGCATAAATGCGATAGTCGCTGCAGGTTTATGTGATGGCACAACTTACTAGGGAGTCTGACATGGACTTTACAACTTACTGGCAATATAGCGACATGGTGACTAGAACCTTGTTCTTTTTACTGCTCGCTTTATCTATCATCTCTTGGGTCACGGGCATCATTCGGGTGCTACAAAGCCGAAAATTGGTGACGACTGTTGCTGATGATTTGAGCCAGCAGATGCAGGCAAAACACTCAGATCTAAGCGTGGCAGATGCAGCGACGCGGCGTTTGATTACTGAGCAAACCTTGCTAAAGCACATTGGTCGCTACCGTTTTGCTAGCGAGCGTGGTTTGCCTATCCTTGGTACGACAGCAGCGATTGCACCGTTTATTGGTCTGTTTGGGACAGTATGGGGTATTTTCCATGCCCTACGTAATATTGGTATGAGCGGACAAGCAGGACTTGGGCAGGTAGCGGGACCGGTCGGTGAGGCACTTATCATGACCGGTTTAGGAATAGCCGTAGCGATTCCAGCGGTAGTGTTCTATAACCTTGCTGTACGTATTAATCGTAGCATCATGTACCATGCAAATGATCGCGCCCATGATTTACTGGCGCAATCTGCTGCGCTAGCAGTCACACAACAATCATCAATAAATAATGAATCTGCCGTGACTCAAGCTCAGTTAGTAAAAGGTAATCATACAGAGACGCAAGCCCCTCAACAAACAGAACATTATCATGAATCAGCACCATCACAGCCGTAACTCTATTTATTGATAGGGTTTTACATTAAAAGAAAGCGAAGCGACAGATAAGCTAGAAAGTAATAGCTTTGATGATTATACAAAACGTATTGAGAATATTATGGCATTTCAATTGGGTGATGATAGTAGTCAAAGCATGAATGAGATGAACCTCATTCCGCTGATCGATATCATGCTGGTATTGATGATTATCTTTTTATTGACGGCGAGCGTATTGAATCCGGCAGTGCCATTAGATTTGCCAAAGACCAGTGCGATGTTAAATGAAATCCCGCCCGAAGCGATCCAAATCAGTATTGATAAAGATGCAGGGATATTTTGGGACAGCGATCCTATTAGTATGGAAGAGCTAGAAGTACGCTTGCAGCAGCAAAGTGCCGCTGGCAAAGATCCTTCCGTACAGCTACGTGCTGATAAAGACAGTAAATATGATACCGTCGCTCAAGTGTTGGCAGCGGCGAGTGAAGCGGGACTAAGCAAAATAGCCTTTGTTAATGAATAATCGTTAAAGCCATAAGACTGCTAAAAATATCAGCAAACTTATTAACAGAAAAATCAGCAGAATAATAATAAGAACCATCAAAATAATAAACTTTCTCTCCGGCCTCACAAGGTAATCTTGTGAGGTTTCCTTTATTTTATTAATGTATTATTTGGCTTTTATTCTTGATAAATGCTTACCAGCCGTAGCCAAACGGGCGATAGCCGTAGCCGCCATAGCGTCCAGGACCATAACCAAACGGATAAGGCGAACGCAAGTAATCAAGGTCACGTTGGCGGATATGGTAATAGCGACCTTGCGCGTAAGCTTCTTCGAGCTTTTCAATGCCTTCAAGCGGGCAGACAGGCTGCCAGTCATAGCCTTCACGACCACGCTTATAAGCATTTAGCTCAGTACAGTATTTTTTTAGCCCCAGCTGACGACCCTGTTCCCATTGAATACGGTTTGGCATGGGAGCGCCAGCACTAGCACAGCTATTAGCATAATGACCAAAATAATCCCCTGAGCGCCCATTGATACCGTCGGCATAGCCCACTTCTTGCCAGTTGCTGCTTTGACATTGCTGCGGCGTCAGGCTTTTTTGGGTGGTAGCACAGCCTGGTAAAGTAAATAAGGCAACACCGATTAGTGTTAGGGCAACGCTGGACCTACTCATGATTGGACTGCGCGATTTTTGAGTAAAATTGGCACTCGATGAGTTTCGCTTAATAAGATTATTCATAATAAACCTGCGCGCGTTTAAAATTATGGTTTATCATAGCACCTTTTTATAGGCTCGACTTTTTGTATCTTGTTATCGAACGAGTAGCTTTCTGTACTAAGTATTTGATATGCCACTATAAATATCAGCGATATTGTAGATTAGCTGGTGGCTTGTCTCATAACGATAGATAATCTAGCATGCGGTAATTTGTGTACTTGCGCTCTATTCTTCTTGATTTTTGAGGGCTGACACGCATTATAAATACAGTTATCAAGGTCAGTCACGTATAAAATAATCGCTGTTATGAGCGAACTTATTAGCTAAAAGGTCAGATTGTCATGGGTATGTGGATTGCTATTCTCATTGTACTATTCGTATTAGGGAGTATGATGGCGCTCAAGCCGAGCGGTATCGATCAGCGTTTAGATAAGCTGCGTATGACCGCGCGCCGCTTGCAGCTCAATCCAAAGCTGGTCACTTGTCCTGACTGGATAAAGGGTAAAGACAACGAGTATGGTCGCGGGATGATGGGTCAGTATTGCTTAATATTAGAAAATACCAATCTGCCGTTTACCCGCTATCAAGTGATTGATGGGCAATGGCGACCAGATAGTAGTTTTGTTGATACGACTACAGATGATAATAAGCTTATCGTGCCAACGGCTATTCGTGCGAATCAAAGCAATACCCATACAGCAATTAAGAAGCCCAATGTCAGTTTGGACAAGATGCCACTTGATTTGCCAGTCAGTATTGAGCCCTATGTAAAGGGGCTATTGACTAAGGCAAATAGTATCGTAATTTATTGGGAAGATATCGCTTATGTACGCCCTGCGACCAATCCTACTTATCAGCAAAAATTGATTGAGAGCGATTTATTAGCGCTCAAAGAAAAGCTTGAAGAGTGGGCGCTGCAGATGCAAAAGATCCTATAAAAATCGCCACAAGGTAGCAAATTGTTTTTTCGTCTCCATAAAAGAACGATATGCAAGTGCTTTTGGCAGACGCTTAGTCATTTTCAGTTGACAGTTTAAGCCTTAGCAGTGTAACGTCTTTATAACTGAAACCTTTCGTTATGGTTATCATTTGTTTTATAACCGATTTTACTAGCAGCCATTACTACAATAATTTGCCACGCCCTTATAACCAAACCTATAAATGGCATGCTGCTAGACAATTCTTATTTTAATTTACTTATTATGGTGTCGTCACCTATGACAAAACCCGCAGCTAAAAAAAGTGCAGCGCCCGCTGCTGACAAACCTAAAGGCAGCCCGAAAGCCAGTCCAAAGGGCAAATCTTTGGTAATTGTTGAATCACCCGCCAAGGCAAAAACCATCAATAAATACTTGGGTGATGATTTTATCGTGCGCTCAAGTATCGGTCATGTCCGAGATTTGCCAGTCGGTGCAAGTAAAAGCGCAAAGAAACCAGCAACGACCAAAAAAGATGACAGTCTAAGCAAAGAAGAAAAAACCCAGCAAGCATTGGTACGGCGTATGGGTGTCGACCCTGAGCATGATTGGGCGGCAGTCTATGAAGTCTTGCCAAATAAGACCAAGGTCATCAAAGAGCTGAAAGCTTTAGCCAAAGATGCTGACAAAATCTATCTGGCAACGGATATGGATAGAGAGGGAGAGGCGATTGCTTGGCATCTTAAAGAAGTCATCGGCGGCGCTGACAGTAAGTATGAGCGTGTGGTTTTTAACGAGATTACCAAATCTGCCATTCAAAATGCCTTTAAGCAACCGTCTAAACTTGATATTGACCGAGTTAATGCACAGCAAGCGCGGCGTTTTTTAGATCGTGTCGTTGGTTTTATGGTATCGCCACTTTTGTGGCAAAAGGTTGCTCGTGGTCTATCGGCGGGTCGCGTGCAGTCAGTTGCCATGCGCTTGGTTGTTGAGCGTGAGCATGAAATCCGCGCCTTTATTCCAGAAGAGTATTGGCAGATTCATGCCGATACCCATATTGCTGAGAGCAAAGCCAAAAAAGCTGCAGACGCTGAGCAAATTGGTATTCGTTTAGAAGCCACTAAGCAAGGCGGCAAAACGCTAAAGCTCGTCAATAAAGAGCAGACCGATAAAGTATTAGATGTCCTAAAAGCAAATGACTTTATCGTCAAAGAACGTGAAGAGAAGCCAACGCAGTCGAAACCAAGTGCGCCTTTTATTACCTCGACTTTGCAACAAGCCGCCAGCACGCGTCTGGGATTCTCAGTTAAGAAAACCATGATTTTAGCGCAACGTTTATATGAAGCGGGTCACATTACTTATATGCGTACCGATTCGACCTTTTTATCAGGTGATGCGCTTGCTGCGGTACGTGGCTATATCGAAGACAGCTATGGTGCGAAATACGTGCCAGAAAAGCCGAATTTCTATGGTAATAAACAAGGCGCACAAGAAGCGCATGAAGCCATACGTCCGTCTAACGTCAATATGAAGTCAACGCAGCTTAAGGCCGTTGAACGTGATGCAATACGTTTGTATGAGCTAATCTGGCGTCAGTTTGTGGCCTGTCAGATGCTACCAGCAAAATATCTATCAGTGAATTTATTCGTTGCTGCTGACGACGTTGAGTTAAAAGCACGCGGTCGTACCTTGGTATTTGATGGCTATACTAAAGTGATGCCACCTGCCAAGACCGACGATAACTTATTACCAGATGTGAAAAAAGGCGATAAATTAATAGTAGATAAGCTTGATCCGAGTCAACATTTTACCAAGCCGCCACCGCGTTTTACTGAGGCAAGCTTGGTCAAAGAGCTTGAGAAAAAAGGCATCGGTCGTCCATCGACCTATGCTTCTATCATCTCGACTATTCAAGATCGTGGTTATGTAAAGCTCGAAAACAAGCGTTTATTTGCCGAAAAAATGGGTGATATCGTCACCGATAGATTAACCGCAAGTTTCCCTGATTTGATGGATTATACCTTTACCGCCGCCTTAGAAGATAAGCTTGACCATGTGGCAGAAGGCGATACCGACTGGAAAGATGTCCTCGATAATTTCTATGGTGACTTCAAGACAACGCTTGATCGTGCTAAAGAAAAAGACGGCATGCGCCCCAATGATCCAACCGATGTACCAGATGTCCATTGCGATCTTTGTGCTCGTCCAATGCAGCTACGTACCGGTTCAACGGGTGTATTCTTAGGTTGTACTGGTTACAACTTACCACCGAAAGAACGCTGTAAAGGCACTAAGAACTTAATGCCAGTCGAAGCTTTTGCCAATCTTGATGATGCCGAAGGTGATGACGAAGCGGCCGAAGTCAGAGATTTGATGGAGAAGAAACGCTGCCCGAAATGCGGTACGGCAATGAATGGTTATATCGTTGATGGCGGTCTTAAGCTGCATGTGTGTGGTAACAATCCTGATTGTGATGGTTATGTCTTAGAAGAAGGTAAGTTCGAAGTGCCTGGTTCTGACTCTCCAACCATTGATTGTAATAAGTGCGATGGGCAGATGGAGCTAAAGACGGGACGTTTTGGTCCTTACTTTGCTTGCCAGCAATGTGATAACACGCGTAAAGTATTGAAAACAGGCGAAGCAGCACCGCCGCGCATGGATCCTATTCATCTACCAGAGTTAAAATCTGTTAAGCATGAAGATTACTTTATCTTACGTGAAGGCGCAGCGGGCATGTTCTTAGCAGCCTCTAAGTTCCCTAAAGTACGGGAGACACGTCCGCCAAAGCTTGCTGAGCTGCGAGAGATTAAAGATAAAATGGAAGACAAGTTCCAGTATTTGTTTGAAGGTCCAGATGAAGATCCAGATGGTAATCCGACGATTTTACGTTGGTCGCGCAAGAAAAAAGAGCAGTATATCGGCTCTGAGAAAAATGGCAAAGCCACACGTTGGGGCGTTTACTGGCGTAAAGGAGAGTGGGTAGAGGAGTAAATTTCTTTTACCTTTAAGCCGTCAATAGTTTCAGGCTATAAAAAAACCTCTTATACAATCTAAGAGGTTTTTTTATGATTTAAAATCGAAGCTATGATTATGGATTATGGATTATCTTTTTTCGATGATACCGCAAGCGACGCGATCACCGGCATTACCAGCTGGCTGACTGGTGTAATCATCAACGCCACTATGCACGATAAAGGCTAGGCGATTGACGCTGTATTTACCAGCATCAGCGGCAGAAATTTTCTTATTCACATAATTGATAGTTGCGACACCATCCGCATTAGCCGTTAAATTAGGTAAGTCGCCTGCATGACCATTCATGTCATTTGGGTTAGAGTGTGGTTTGTTATCTGGATTAAAATGCCCACCTGCTGCTTTACCCATATTGCCACAGCTTCCTGTTTCATGAATATGTAACGACACGGTCTGACCTGGCTGCAAGTTCATCAGCTTACCATATACTTGCACACCACCATCAACGGGACGTAAAAACATTTGCCCGACTTCATTTTTATCACCAGTAACAGTATTAATGGTCGACTTCAAAACAGGTTGGTTTAGAGGATTGCCTGTTTGCATCTGACCTTCTACCGTTTGGCAACCCGTCATTGCTAAAGCAGAACCACATAATAGAGCACTTGCAAGCATTGTCTTATTCATTATTATCTCCGTTTTAAATTCGTGTTTTTTATATCATCAATGATTTACTGTATCAGTATAGCTAGGCGCTTGAAGGAGTTATTCACTAAAAGCGCAACAATCGGTTAATAAATGTAAGTATCATATGATTTTTAAAAGAAGGTAACTTACGCAAGAGATCTTCCTATCATATTTGAAGGGATTTAATCCAAGAGAAAATAAATAGCAAATTTAAAAATCCTGAACAAAAAAAAGACCGTAACTAATATTACGGTCTTTTTCTTACGTTAACTGATTAATTGTGTAGCGCTTTACCTTTGGTCTTATCAACCGTTACTTTGGCAGGTTTAATTGGTACTGGCATACTGACCAACGCTACTTTTAATATCTCATCAATCGTCGCGACTGGCTGAATGGTTAAGCCTTCTTTGACGTTATCAGGGATATCGGCTAAGTCACGCTCGTTAGTATCTGGAATCAACACATGCTTGATACCACCACGATGCGCTGCGAGCAGCTTCTCTTTAAGACCACCGATACGTAGGATTTTACCGCGCAGGGTAATCTCACCTGTCATGGCAATATCTGGACGAATAGCAATACCAGTTAATGCAGATACTAGCGCTGTCGTTAGCGCACCACCAGCAGATGGACCATCTTTTGGAGTGGCGCCTTCTGGCATATGTACGTGGACGTCAGTCGTTTTAAAAGTCTCGTAATCAATGCCTAAGCTATCGCCACGAGCACGTACCACACTCATCGCTGCACGGATAGATTCTTTCATCACGTCACCGAGTGAACCGGTAAAGATAAGCTCACCTTTGCCTTTCATCGCAACCGCTTCGATAGTAAGTAGCTCACCACCGACTTGTGTCCAAGCAAGCCCAGTAATACGACCAATCTCAGGCTCTTCTTCCGCTAGACCATAGTCATACTGATGGACACCTAGATAGTCATCGATGTTTTTGTCATCGACCACGACCAGCTGACGTTCTGCTTTTTTCGGAGCGCGGGCGCCATGCGTTTCAACCGAACCGCGAACCACTTTACGGCAGATTTTATTCACTTCACGCTCAAGGTTACGTACACCGGCTTCACGCGTATAGCTACGCACGATGCTATGCAATGCCGCTTCTACAATCTCAATCTCGCCTTCTTTGAGACCGTTATTTTTAATGGCTTTTGGCACTAGATACTTCTGCGCGATATTCACTTTTTCTGCTTCGGTATAACCCGGTAAGCGAATAACCTCCATACGGTCAAGTAGCGCAGCTGGAATATCCATACTGTTAGCGGTACAGATAAACATCACTTGTGATAAATCTAAGTCCATATCTAAATAATGGTCATTGAAAGTATCATTCTGTGATGGGTCTAGCACTTCAAGTAATGCTGATGCTGGATCACCGCGGAAATCATGCGCCATCTTATCGATTTCATCCAATAAGAATAGCGGGTTTTTGACTTCTACCTTTGCCAATGACTGCACGATTTTACCTGGCATTGCACCGATATAAGTACGGCGATGACCACGAATCTCAGCTTCATCACGTACGCCGCCAAGCGCCATACGTACAAACTTACGACCGGTTGCACGAGCAATTGATTCGCCCAATGAAGTTTTACCAACACCTGGAGGACCGACTAAGCAAAGAATCGGACCGCGCAGTTTTTTCACTCGAGACTGTACAGCGAGATACTCTAAGATGCGATCTTTGACATCTTGTAAGCCATAATGGTCTTCATCTAGGACAGTTTTAGCTTTATCTAAATTGATAGAAACTTTAGTCGTCGCATTCCACGGCGTGTCCAAAATCCATTCAATATAGTTACGCACCACTGAAGATTCGCTCGAAGCCGGTGGCATCATTTTGAGCTTTTTCATTTCTTGCTCAGCTTTTTTGCGTACATCTTCTGGCAAGTCAGCTTCATCAAGACGTTGTTCAAGCTCAGCCACGTCATCTTCACCATCGAACGCACCGTCATTCATATCTGACAGCTCGTTTTTAATGGCTTTCATCTTCTCGTTTAAGAAGTATTCGCGCTGATTGTCTTCCATTTGCTGACGGACAGCTTCTTGGATATCTTGTTCGATGTTTTGCTCAGCACTTTGCTTGACCAAATATTCGGTCAAAGTGTTGATATGGGTTTTGATATCATTTTGCTCTAAAAATGACTGTTTGATATCAAGATCCATCGACACACGAGTTGAGATAAAGTAGACCAACTCAAGCAAATCATCGATACGTTTTGCAACGCGCGTTAGCTCACGCGCATTACGTAAACGTGCATCGGCATAGCTTTCAAACAGCGAGGTTAAAGCTTGAATCGTGTTTTTCTGCTGGCTCTCATCCATGCTGACATCAAGGTCTGCACGCTCAAAGCTTGCCATCAATAAATCATCATGACTCTCTATCGAATCAACACGAGCGCGATATTGACCTTCGATCAATACTTTGATGCAATTCTCATCGCTATCATGTGGCATGGTGCTGACGATACGACATACTGTGCCGTATTGATATAAGTTATCGTGATCAATGTCTTCGGTGAGCGAGTCTTTTTGAGCAACGACCAAAACTTTATTGCCGTACTCAGCTTGCGCCAATTCAACCGCTTTGACTGAAGGCTCACGACCGACAAACAAAGCAATTTGCATATGCGGATAAACAACGACATCGCGCAGTGCCAATAATGGCAGATAGTCTTCAACAGCATCTTCTTTACTGTCTTTCGCAGTGTCATCTTCTTGAGCAGCGTCAGACGCTGACTTGTTTTCTACTGCGTTATCAGACGAGGTTTTTAGCTCATTCTGTTGCTCGTTTTCTAGCTCACTTTGCTGCTTGTTGTCATCAGCAACGTTAGGTGACACGTCGACATCGATATCGATATTGTCTTTATCAATTTTATGTTCACTCATATATTCTTCCTCGTTCACCAGACTTGTAAAGTCAAGTTAGTGGTTCATGTTTAGATAAATGGTGCTGCTATATAAAATTGCAAGGCTCTGTTATCAACAGTTGAGAGAATATTGTGCCTTTATCTATTTTTTCTCTTCAGGCTATTTGGTTTTGCGCGTGGGTTTTAGTCGTAAAATCAGGTAGAATAGCGCGCGTCTAAACCGCTCCGTTCAAATAGCAACTGTGTGGATTAAAAGGCTGAGACGACATAAGTAAATTGGCAGCATACCAAAATGGGTCGATAGTAGGCTAAAAAATATAGGGTAAGGGGCGAGAATATGACCATCAATGCGGTGCTACTGGCGGTAGTCATCATGCTAGGGCTGTCTTTGGCGCGGGTACACGTGGTACTCAGTTTGTTAATCGGTGCGCTGGCAGGTGGGCTCATTGCTGGTCTCGGTATGACTGATACCTTGAACGCCTTTCAAGAAGGGATCAAAAATGGCGCACAAATCGCGCTGTCTTATGCGCTGCTAGGTGCGTTTGCAGTAGCAATCGCGCATTCCGGCTTGCCACAATCTTTGGCAGGGGCAGTGATTAAACGCATTGATGCAGGCGGCACCAGTGGCATGATTAAATACATGTTGTTTGCAGGTCTTGTCACTATGAGCTGCTTTAGCCAAAACTTAATCCCTATTCATATTGCCTTTATTCCCTTGCTTGTGCCGCCATTATTATTGGCATTTAATCGCATGCATATTGATAGACGTTTAATTGCTTGTTTGATTACCTTTGGACTTGTCACGACTTATATGTTTATTCCTTATGGGTTTGGCGATATTTATCTCAATCAAATCATGCTCAAAAATGTTGGTGAAGCCGGTATCGATATCAGTAATATCTCGGTGACCAAAGCCATGGCGATTCCTGCTTTGGGTATGTTCGTGGGCTTACTGATTGCTGTATTTATCAGCTATCGTAAACCGCGTCAGTATCAGCAGCTAGCAATTGATAAAGCTGCGCATGATGAAGTGTTAGATAGTGACGAGTTAAGCAAAACTGCGGCTACTGCACAAACACAAAGTAAAATGAAGACGCTAGTGGCGATTGCAGCGATTGTCACTGCTTTTGTGGTGCAGCTATATACTGACTCACTATTGCTAGGATCTATGTTTGGTTTTGGCGTCTTTATGGCGACAGGCGTCGTCAAATGGCGTGATGCCGATACGGTCTTTAATGATGGTATCAAGCTGATGGCGATGATTGGCTTTATTATGATTACGGCGCAAGGGTTTGCGGAAGTCATGAAAGCGACTGAGCAAATACAGCCATTAGTCGATGGAGCGGCATCGTTGTTTGCTGGTAACAAAGCGATGGCAGCATTTATTATGTTACTCATTGGCTTGATTGTAACTATGGGTATTGGCTCATCCTTTTCGACCATTCCAATTTTGGCAGCGATTTATGTCCCACTTTGTATTTCGCTTGGGTTTTCGCCATTGGCAACAGTAGCTATTATTGGAACGGCTGGTGCGCTTGGTGATGCCGGTTCTCCAGCGTCAGATTCAACCCTTGGTCCCACCTCTGGTCTAAATGTTGATGGACAGCATGACCATATCAAAGACAGCGTGGTGCCAACCTTTATCCATTACAACATTCCGTTATTGATCTTTGGCTGGATTGCGGCGATGGTGCTTTAATTAACAATATAAACTCTTAATGTCGATATAAAAAAGGCGAGTGACTTTATAATCATTCGCCTTTTTGGTTTTTTATAGTCAGGGAAAAGTAATATCCATACATCATATACTGCTGATATTAATTTTCTTTGCTTGCTGTGCCTACGCAGACAGAGGCTACAAAAAATTTATACCAGCAGTACTGTAGCGTTTTTAAGATATTTTAACTATATGATGATGTGATTTATGCCTTTCTTAATACTATTCATCAAAATCCTCAATCTCACTATTTAACCCACTCAAAAACTCATCACTTTGCGCCATTAATTCATTTAAACGGCGTTCATTGATAGTATTTGCTAACTCGTCAGCGCTAAAAGTCTGCTCTTGACTATAATAGAGCCGCTCATAATCCGCTTTTTCTAACTCTTGCAAATGTTGTTCGACATTCTCTGCACTAGAGTTAGTATCTAGAGATTTTTTATCATCTTTCATCGAAACCACCTCAAGCCACTTGGCGTAATTATGGCATCTAACGGCACATCCCATGATTGACGCTCTAGTTGCTCAACCACTTGGAAGTCATAGCACCAGCCTATCTTTAAGGGTTTTTTCGCTCCTGATTGATAGCTTTTGCTAAGCGTCGTATCATAAAATCCGCCACCCATGCCCATACGATTGCCGTTTTTATCGACCGCCACCAATGGACAGATAATGACGTCTAGCTCGCGTGCCCATAGCAATCTGCGATGATGTTTTTGTTTCATGCCTAAGCCATGAATGCGTGTCGGTACATTTAATAACTTTGCATGATAAATAGGCACAAAGCGTAACCGCTTATCATCATTGCCAAGAGAACCGACGACAGGTAAATAAGGAAAATAGCCTAAGTGTTGACACCAATCCAAAATTGGCTGAGTGGGCAGCTCACCAAAGCCATCATAATATAAGCCAATACGTGCATTCGGCGGTAAGCGTTGCTGTAGCTTGACTAAATGCAAGCTTGCCATGCGTGCATATTGTTTACGCTCATTATCCAAGAGCCTACGACGCTGGCGAGTGAAATGGCGTCTGGGTGGGTTGCTAATGGTATCAGCTATTTGCACATTATTAGCAGCTTGACTGCTCACGGTAGATAACTCAGGTAGCGAACTGGTAGATTGTTGTTGGCTGGTGCTCTTAGACATCAGTTACCCTCACGGACGTGGAGAAATTTGTGATAAGTCATGCTATCATAACGCCACTTTACAGCGTATTTTTCTTTGTGTGCAGCAGCTGTTGCACTTTTTATGACAAACCATTCATTACCAAACCATCAAAGAGGGTAGTTATGTCAACACAGAATCAGGCAACTCGTACCGAAAAAGACACCATGGGCAATGTAGAAGTCCCAGCTGACGCTTATTGGGGTGCACAAACTCAGCGTAGCCGCGAAAACTTTAAAATCGGTGGCGAGACCTTGCCGCGTCCGATGATTGAAGCGATGGCACTGGTCAAAAAAGCCGCTGCGATTACTAATGCGAGCCTTGAGCGTATCGAAGATGATAAGCGCGATCTTATCGTGCAAGCCGCTGATGAAGTCATCAATGGTGGTCTAACGGATCAGTTCCCATTAGTGGTATGGCAGACCGGTTCTGGTACGCAGTCAAACATGAATATGAATGAAGTATTAGCGAATCGTGCCAATGAAATCGCAGGGAACGCGCGCGGCAGCTATACGCCAATTCATCCAAATGACCATGTCAACCATGCACAGTCTACCAACGACAGCTTCCCAACGGCGATTCGTGTTGCCGCTGCTCGTGAAATCAATAGCTTACTGATTCCAGCGGTAAAAGCATTGCGCGATACACTAGACGCCAAAGCCAAAGAATTTGATAGCATCGTGAAAATCGGTCGTACGCATTTACAAGACGCCACGCCTTTGACTTTAGGTCAAGAGTTTAGCGGCTATGTTAGCCAACTTGATCATTCATTGGTACGTATTGATAATGCGCTACAAGGCTTGTATGAATTGCCATTAGGTGGTACGGCGGTTGGTACTGGTCTAAACGCTCATCCTGATTATGCGGTAAAATCAGCTGAGCAATTGGCGACATTATCTGGTCTTCCATTTGTGACGTCACCGAATAAATTTGAAGCACTAGCTGCTCGTGATGCTGAAGTATTTGCTTCAAGCGCACTAAAAACGCTAGCAGGTAGCTTGAATAAAATCGCTAACGACGTACGTTGGTTGGCATCAGGTCCCCGCTGTGGTTTGGGCGAGTTGACGATTCCTGAAAATGAGCCAGGCTCTTCTATCATGCCGGGCAAAGTAAACCCAACCCAGTCAGAAGCAATGACCATGGTTGTGGCGCAAGTCATGGGTAACGATGTCACTATCAGCATGGCAGGCGCGTCAGGTAACTTTGAGCTAAACGTTTATAAGCCAGTTATCGCCTTTAACTTATTGCAATCTATCAAACTGCTTGGCGATGCGTGCAATAGCTTTAACGAAAACTGTGCTGTTGGTATCCAGCCAGTAAAAGACAAAATCGATGACTTCTTGCATAACTCATTGATGCTAGTGACTGCGCTTAACCGTCATGTTGGTTATGAGAATGCCGCGAAAATCGCTAAGACTGCTTATAAAGAAAACAAAACCTTGAAGCAAGTTGCGGTTGAGCTAGAACTGCTAACTGAAGCTCAGTTCGATGAGTGGGTAATCCCTGCTGATATGGTAAATCCTAAGTAAGCAGTAGACCAAATAATGATGTGCTACGGTGTCAGACTTGCTTAATGTACGATAGGTACCATTTGTACTGCTAGTAGCAGCATCATATTTGTTCCACTGAAAGTTTCGAAAACAAGACCTTGTCACTTCTTATACGAGAATGTGGCAAGGTTTTTTTTTGGTTTATATTTTTAAAGCTAGATCTACATCTTATATAGTGAATGTAATCTCAAAGATTGCTTATGGACTACTATAACTATTATCATATACATGCAGAATTTTGGAAAAAAAGACAATAACCTAACTCGGAGTAAACAATGATTACCCATGTACCTGATATGACTTTTAAAACTCGTGTTCGTGATGACTCTATTGGAGGAGACAACCCGTTCACATGGTATGATCTAACCACAGATGAGTTATTTGCCAATAAAAAAGTGGTTGTGTTTTCTCTACCAGGTGCGTTTACGCCAACTTGTTCGACCAGCCATCTCCCTCGTTATGAAGCGCTTTATAATGAGTTTAAGGCGTTAGGCATAGATGAAATAGTTTGCATTTCTGTCAATGATGCGTTCGTCATGTACCAATGGGGTCTGAAGCAAAACCGTGAAAACGTTTTCTTACTTCCTGATGGTAATGGTGAGTTCACTCGTAAAATGGGGATGCTTGTTGATAAGAGTAATGTTGGCTTTGGTATGCGCTCATGGCGTTATTCGATGGTTGTCGACAATAAAGAAGTTAAAAAAGTGTTTAAGGAAGCTGATTTTGGCGACAACTGTCCAATAGACCCATTTGAAGTATCAGATGCAGACACTATGTTAGAGTATTTAAAAAGTAATGCTTAGATTCTATTGAGAAGTTAGAAATAAAAAAGACCTTGTCATGTAATGTGGCAAGGTCTTTTTTATAAATAAGTTTATCGTTTTTAGAGGTAAATTGGATACTAATATATGTAAAATAGCGTATGGTAAACTGAACTTATATAGGTTAGTTTACCATACGCTATTTTTAAATAGTATTTGGAATAATAATGCTTAAAAGGCACCCTAAAATACTAAAAAATGAGTAGTACAAGCATTGTTTATTCAAAAAATGGAGTATTTATGAGTTGGTTTTATCAGTTTCTAGATGGAGGTATATTAACAAATTTAGTTTTTCTAGTACTTGCTGTAGTAAGTATTTTGATATCAGTAACTCTTTACATTAAGAGTAAGAAAGAAAAGGAATTAGTGTTTAGCGCTAAAAGCTTTGAACTGATTCAAAACTCCATTTCGTCAATTAATAATTTGACTATTAAATATGGTGAACATGATGTAGAGGCATTAACAGTAACTAGACTTTCTTTCTGGAATGACGGAAAGGCTACTATTGATACTGATGACATAGTAAGTTCAGATAAGCTACGTATTGAGCTAGCTAAGGATATTAAAATTTATACTGCTAGAATAGAGATGACAGCAAAAGAATCAAACTCAATAACACTATGCATTATTGATAATAAAATAATAATTAACTTTGATTTTCTAGATTATGGCGATGGAGCCATAATTAACTTTTATCATAGTGGAAGTATGGAACAAGCTATACGTTTGAAAGGTACTCTTAAAGGAGCATTACCAATAAAACCAGCTGATGAATTAGAAAGCTTGCCTATTACGAATTATATTGGTCGTTTTTTGTTCCGAAAATATTGGGATGGGGGTGAGACTCTTAATGTTTTAGAAAGGGTTATTGCTTGCGTTTTCTTACCATTCGCTATTCTATTTTTAATAATATCCATGTCATTTGAGGCAGTTAGTTATAAGTTCTTTAAAAAGATACCAAAACAGTTTGTTCTGATAGAAAAGGGAGCAAATGTTGGAAAGAACTAGTTAGGCGGTAGGAGAAATACACTTTACCAGCATCTTAGGCTGAGAGAAGAAAGACCTTACTACATTACGCAGTAAGGTCTTTTTTAATAATAATCTAAGCTCAACTAGAACTTATAAAGCAAACCAAGCGTCGTCGTAGCATCAGTACGCGAGTCAACCATTGGACTGTCATATTGCTCATTTGGCAAATAGCTTAAGCTTTGATTGGCAAAGCCCGCCCAGCGCTTACTGAAATCATAGTTGGCACTAACATTAATATAAGGATTCAAGCTTGAGTTGGCGGTATAAGCAGCGACGCCCGTTCTAGTTGACTCTGTATCGCTCACGCCGTAGTAGTATTCATTGTAGTCAGCATCGTTGTACTCAAATCCAACGCTTGGATAGACCGTTAGCTTGTTTTTGCTAATTTTACCAATATAGCTTAAGCGGGCAGTATTACCGCCGCTACGATCTAAGATATCTGTAGCGTATTGGGCACGAAAGCCACCAACCGGTGTCAGACGCGTATAGCTTAAGCCTGCAGCAGCAGAGGCTTTACGCTCATCAAGTCCTTTTAGTGCGCCAGTAGCATCATCAGGATCAAATGAATTGCCAGCAAGCTGAGCATAAGCAGCTAGCTGATTGCTGCCGTCATTGATAAGGTATACACCCGCTTGAGCACCGCGTGCGTAGATTTTATTATTGTCATAGAATGCGCCTGGCAATACTTTTATCTCGGTGCTTTCTTCCAAATCATAAGCAGATTTGACTGCCATGACGTTGACGCCGACGCTTAACTCAGCATCAGGATCTTTCGGTAGGTTTTTATTGAAGAGTGCTGCATTAGATAGGCTAGCTGCGCCAAGCATGGCAGTAGCTGTCAACGTGCTAAGCAAAGCACGCTTAAAAGTAGGGGATAGCGATGATGATGTAGACATGATTTGCTCTCATAAGTGGGTGAAACAAAGGGATAAAAATAGTAAAACTCGTAAGGATTTTGTACATTAGAATCAGGTAAAAATAAAAGAAATATAGGCTAAACAGTGCTTTGCTCAATGGCATTGAGCACTTCTACTAATTGCTGATGAATATCTTGCCACCACCACATAAAGCCAATGCTAATAAATAACATCACAACCCACGGCAGCAATTGCCAAATAAGCGCAGGTTTAATGGCTGTGCTTTTTTCATTCAGGGTTTCGTTAAGAGTAGGACGAATAGGATTGGTAGGGTTAACAGTTACGTTTGAGTTTACACCCCTATTATTATCTACATGACTCTCATTATGCAAACTGGTGTTATTTAAATGAGTATTATTTAAGTGTGCATTATTATCAAAGTCAGTGCCGCTATTCACTGGCGTATTAATATAAGTGGTATGATATTCGTTTTGTTGCTCACTTTGATAATGGGGTAAATAATCATTCTCGTAAGTGGCAATATTCTGTATGACAGCTGCCATACGTTGACGATAGGCAATCGCAAAAGGTAGTGAAATGATAAGACCGGTAATCGCACCGCCAATGTGACCAGCATTGTCGATACCTGGCACCGCAAAACCATAGACTAAGTTGATGCCCATAATAAATATCAGGCTTTTAAGGTTCAGCACCATACCATTGACTGATATCTTAAACAGCGCAGCGATTAATAACGCTGCGCCAATACCCATGATACCGCCCGATGCGCCCGCAGATAATCCAGCTTGTCCTGTTCCGTCCACAATACCTTGCCATGTGACGTAATTGTTCAGTAAGTTGCCACCGATTGCTGCCAGTAAAAATAGCGCCAAAAACTTCGCTGAGCCAAACATCGGCTCGGCGATTTGACCAAAAAAATACATAGCAAAACCGTTAAACAATAAATGCATCAGCCCAATATGCAAAAACGCACTGCTCACCAAGCGCCATGGCTCATTATCCATAGTAAAAGGCAGAGCATTGGCACCCCACTTTACCAGCGCTTCAGTTGAGGGATTATTGGCATCGACACCCGTTAATACCTGCATGATAAATAGCCCGATAAAACTGACTAATAACAAGGTGGTAACAGGCGCTGTCTTTAATAATTGTTGAATGGTCATAACATCTAATTATCAATAAAAAATTATCAGTACAGTATAAAGGGTATAGATAGTATAAAGAAAGCGACCAACAAGTCTAAGTAGTTATATCGTCTACACTTACCAGCGCATTGGCGCTACGTAAGGCAAGGCAGTTTTGAGATGCTCGTAGGTACCTTTGACTAAGATATCATCGCGCACTTCATTGATATCGGTATGACCGCAAAACGCCATGCTGATATCACATTCGTTATAAATCAGCTCAAGCGCGCGGCGGACACCATCTTCGCCATACGCGCCAAGACCATAAAGAAAAGCGCGACCAATCATCGTGCCATTGGCTCCTAATGCCATCGCTTTGAGTACATCTTGCCCAGAACGAATACCGCTATCGAGCCAAACTTCAATCTGACTGTCTTCAGCACGCACGGCTTGTACAATATCGGATAGAGATGAAATGGAAGAGGGCGCACCATCCAATTGGCGTCCACCATGATTGGAGACCACTAGCGCATCGGCACCGCTACGAGCTGCCAGTACAGCGTCTTCTGGCTCCATAATGCCTTTGATAATCAGCTTGCCACCCCACATGTCTTTAATACGAGCGACATCATCCCAGCTCAGCGCCGGATCGAACTGCTCAGCTGTCCATGCGGATAGCGATGAGATATCCTCGACGTTTTTAGCGTGACCGACGATATTACCAAAGGTGCGACGCTTGGTACCCAGCATATTCATACACCATTCTGGCTTGGTCATCAGATTTAAGATATTGGCAAGCGTCGGTTTTGGCGGCGCAGATAGGCCGTTTTTAATGTCTTTATGACGTTGACCGAGTACTTGTAAGTC
Source organism: Psychrobacter sp. LFX-11D (assembly GCF_904846475.1). Classification (NCBI taxonomy): domain Bacteria; kingdom Pseudomonadati; phylum Pseudomonadota; class Gammaproteobacteria; order Moraxellales; family Moraxellaceae; genus Psychrobacter; species Psychrobacter sp. LFX-11D. The sequence continues at coordinate 28,021 of NZ_CAJHAV010000003.1, read as the reverse complement.
GGCGGTCAGGATGAGCGCTGAACAATTGGCTTCTTTTGCGCGGCGAATCAAATTGGCGATAAAGTCCATATCGCGCATCATATATAGCTGAAACCAAAACGGCTGGCTGGTATTTTCTGCTACATCTTCTATAGAGCAAATACTCATGGTCGATAGGGAAAACGGTACACCAAACTTTTCTGCTGCCTGTGCCGCGAGGATTTCTCCGTCTGCCCACATCATGCCAGTAAAGCCTGTTGGCGCAATCGCAACAGGCATTTTTACTGACGTGCCCAGCATTTCGGTGGCGAGAGAGCGTCCTTCCATATTAACCAATACCCGCTGACGCAGTTTGATACGGTCAAAGTCAGTTTCATTATTGCGATAGGTGGTCTCAGTCCATGATCCTGAGTCGACATAATCATAAAACATGCGAGGTACTTTGCGCTCAGCGACCCGTCGTAAGTCTTCAATTTCAGTAATTTTGCTCAAATTTTTCATAAGGTATTCCTTGTTGCTTATTTGGTAACCGTTTATTCATTATGATGCTGCGGTCATTCATTTTTTGTCGTTAATTATTAGATAATATTATCTTAACCGCGACATAAAACTGACGCTATCATAGTTAGTATAATAGCGTCAGTTCAAGTACTGAGTGCGGATTCACAGATTTGCTAGTACAGCTAACTCATGTTAAGCAACGGTTTTTTTACTCGTCATTGCCATGATGCCAAAAAATGCGATTGGCCAAATGATAGCCAATATCCACCACCACATTTGACCGAAAATAATACCCATACCGATCAATCCTGCCTGAATCACATAGTATGTCATTGCGACTAAGGTTTTGCGAATAACATAGCCTTCTTTATCCATCAGACCAACCACCGCGCAAGCAGCAACGACGTTATGTACCGCAATCATATTACCCGCTGCGCCACCGACCGCTTGCAGTGCTACTACTTGTGCAGCAAGATTGACATCTAAGCCAATTTGACTAGCGGTTGACCACTGAAAGTAAGCGAACATCATATTACTGACAGTATTTGAGCCTGCAATGAACGCACCCAGTGCGCCAATCCACGGAGACACGAGTGGCCATGCATTTTGAAAGGCACCAGCGGCACTCTCAGCCAGTAAGATGGGCATAGCGGGTAGCGAATTTGCGACTTCAGCAGCTGACCCGGAGTTGATGAATACTTGTACCATCGGTACCGAAAACAGCAAGGCTGGTGCGGCGGCTACCATGGTTTTTGCAGAACTACTCCAACTACGTTTGACGGCTTGTCCGTTCATTTTGAACAACAAGATAGAGATTAAGGCAACAATAATTAGAATGATACCTGGAGAATAGGCAAGTTGGATTTTACTAGAAATAGTTGTACCAAAAAGATTGGTAAATTGTATAGTGGTCAAATCTCCAGTCAAAAATGCCTTCAGCGGTGCAATGACTCGAGTGATGATTAGTAGACCAATAACGATGAGATAAGGAGAAAATGCCCGAACCAAAGAAAATCTTGGTGCAATGGAATCATTAAACTTTTCTTCAGGTAACGAGCCGAGCCAGTCTTTATCCCATTTAGCGCGTGGCGCAAAATCAAAAATCTCTTTAGGCATCAAGAAGCCTCGCTGTGCTGCAGGAAGCACAATCATAAGACCGATAAAACCACCGACCAATGATGGGAACTCAGGACCTAGGTATCTAGCCACCAAATAATAAGGAACGGTAAAGCAAAGACCAGCAAAAATTGCGAAAGGCCATACTTTGAGCCCTTCAACGAAGGAGCGATTTTTACCAAAGAACCGAGTCAAAAATCCACTCAAAAGTAACGGAATTAGAAAACCCACCAGCGCATGTATAAGACCGATGTTACCCGCGATTTGTAATAGATAGTTTTCAGTTGAGAGTGGCGCAATCGCTTGCGTTATATCTGGCTTATCATTGATACCAGTCCAAACGCCAAGTAATACTGGCGTACCAACGGCACCAAATGATACGGGCGTCGACTGAATAATTAACATAGCCATAACTGATGCCATCGCTGGGAAACCTAAAGCGAGCAACAACGGTGCACCAATAGCAGATGGCGTACCAAATCCTGATGAGCCTTCTATCAGCGAGCCGAATAACCACGCCACAATGATAACTTGAACGCGTCTATCGGGCGAGATATCCATAAAGCCTTTACGAATAGCGACAATAGCGCCCCCTTCCTTCAAAGTATTCAGCAATAAAATAGCCGCAAATACAATAAATAAAAGCGTGAGTGCGACGATGATGCCGTTTACAGTCGCGGCTGCGACTTGAGCACCACTGGCTTGCCAAACGAACAACGCTAATAGCGCGGTTACTAAATAGGCAACGCCCATAGAAATCTTGGCAGGAAGCCGCAACATTACAAGCAAAACGAGGACTACCAGAATGGGCGCTAAGGCCAAAAAAGTGTACATAATAAACCGTCCTTGGTATATGTAATTGAAGTCATTTCTGAAATATCATTGAAGAATATTTCTATTTTCTTTATCAGTATGAAGCCAAAAGAAGCCCATAGTTCTTTGGTATTGGTGGCGTCATTCAAATGGCAGTAAAGAACTTATTTCAAAAATTAGCTAAGGCATGGTGTTATTTGTTTCAGCGACTAAGAGCTGATTATGACTGTCCTTTATCATCAAGTCAACTCAATTATAGTTGGGTTTGTTATGGGTCTAACAATTCGATCCAGTGCCTGACGGGGACAGACGCATGGCTGCCTAAATGCAGTTGGCAGCCAATATTGGCCGTCACAATCTGATCTGGGTTATCGATGGTAAGGTCGATGATTTTATTGGTGAGTAGTTGCTGACTCAGCTTAGGTTGAAGGAGCGAGTAGGTACCAGCAGAGCCGCAGCATAAATGTCCGTTTTGGGTTTTAGAGAGCTCAATTCCAGCGTGTTGCAGAATCTGCTCAACGTGACCGCCTAGCTGCTGAGCATGCTGTAGCGAGCATGGGCAGTGGACAGCGGTCTTGCGATTCGTCTGTTTCACTACCAACTTCTTCAAGTCCTCTTTGATTAAAATCTCACTCAGGTCTCGGGTCATCGCACTGATACGTTTGGCTTTAGCCGCATAAGCGTCGTCATGTTTGAGCTTTTCGCCGTATTCTTTGACCATCGAGCCGCAGCCTGAGGCACTGATGACAATGGCTTCAGCCCCAGCCTCAATATATGGCCACCACGCATCAATATTGCGCCGCATGAACTCAAGTCCTTCTTCATGAGCAGGTATGTGATAGCTCACAGCGCCGCAACATCCGGCCTCTGGTGCAGCGATCAAGCTGATACCTAGCTTATCAAGTACTCGGGCGGCGGCACTGTTAGTGTTTGGGGTGGCAGAAGGTTGAGCGCAGCCCTCTAGCACCAGCATTTGACGCGAGTGTTGCTGCGAGGGTCGCGGGCGGGTGATTTGCTTAACAGGGACTTGGGCTTTTAAGTCGCGAGGCAAAAAGGCGCGAAACAGTTGTCCGAGTCGTAAAAGAAACCCAAATCGGTGCGGATAGGGCAACACCTTTCTGATAAGCCAGCGTTTGAGCCTTTGATCGGCAGGTCGTGATACCTGTTCTTCCATAATATCGCGGCCGATCTCAGCCAAGCGGCCATATTTTACCCCAGAAGGGCAAGTGGTTTCGCAACTACGACAAGTCAGACAGCGGTCTAAATGAAGTTGGGATTTTTCGCTAACCTCACCAGTTTCAAGCATTTGTTTTAGTAAATAAATACGACCGCGAGGACCGTCACGCTCATCGCCAAGCTCTTGATACGTGGGACACGTGGCATTACAAAATCCACAGTGAACGCAAGTGCGCAAAATATCATCGGCTTCTTGAATATCTGGGTGATCCAGATATTTTATATTGATTTGAGTTCGCATTACGACTTCCTTATCATCGAGCTAATTTACATCCAGCTGTATAAACGATTGGGATTGAAAACACCATTCGGATCAAAGGCGTGTTTGAGGCGTTGGTGGAGCTTTTGGAGCGCCTCAGACTGAGTATGAAAGACCTCCTGACTCCTGTTACCACCGCGATAAAGGCTGACTTGACCACCTGCGGCCTCAGCAAGCGCTTCTAATTTGTCCACGGTAAAGTTGCCACGAAGCCAGCGCTGTGATCCTCCCCAATCAATCAGCCAATCTTCCTCTGGTAGCATATGCGCCGCGCTACTTTTTACAGAAAACCGCCACAATGAGGACGCGTCTAAGAAATAATCCAATTGCTGCTCACGAAGCATTGACCAAAACGTATCTGTATCCTCTAATATTGCGCCTTGCCACTGGTTGACAGTACTGTCTACAGCACTTCGCGCGCCTGCCAAGCGCAAATATAAATGATTGTCAAACCAACACGCCCCTGTCAAGGGTTTGGATTTTCCTGAGAGACGATTCATGGTATCAATTGCCTTTGCAGCGTCCATCTCCTGCTTAATAGTCACAGTGGCGGCAGGCTTAGGCATGACTTTTAGACTGACTTCAGTGATGATACCCAAAGTGCCCATTGCGCCTGCTTGCATCCGTGAGACATCATAACCGGCGACGTTTTTCATCACCTGACCGCCGAAGCGCAGTTCTTCTGCATGGCCATTAATCAGGCGAATGCCTAAGACATGGTCTCTTATTGAACCGCTCCAAGGTCTTGCTGGGCCTGATAAGTGGCAAGCCAATGTACCGCCCAAGGTTGCTTGTCCGTCAAATGTCGGTGGCTCAAATGCTAAGCACTGATTGTGTTCGGCTAATGCGCTATTAATCTCAGTAATTGAGGTTCCAGCACGAGCAGTCAGCACCAATTCGATCGGCTCATAACTGATGATGCCTTTGTGCTCGCTAAGACTGATGGGGTCGCCTATTGGCTCACGTCCCATAAACTGCTTACTGCCCCCGCCCATGATTTGTAGGGCTGTGCCGTCATGGCTGGCTTGTCTTACCCGCGCAATCAGCTCTTGACTGATGTCTGTCATGCCAGATCTCCTTGCTGTGGTTGAGAGTCATGGTTGTGTTGCGTTCTGTCAAGGGTACGGTACTCTTGACAGCGCTTGAGCACTGGAATGCCCTTACCTGGATTTAGCGTACCGATTGGGTCAAAGGCGTGCTTGATTGCATGAAATTGTGTCAGCTCTTGATCGTTAAACTGAATCGTCATTTGGCGGATTTTTTCGACGCCAACCCCATGCTCACCAGTTATGCAGCCGCCTACCTTGACGCAAAGCTCTAAAATACGGCTGCCGAACTCTTCAGTGCGCTCAAGCTCTCCTGGGACATTGGCATCAAATAAGATAAGCGGGTGCAAATTGCCGTCCCCAGCATGAAACACGTTGGCGACGCGCAGACCGTATTCATCTGAGAGTTTTTGCATTTCGGTTAGGACATGGGCAAGTTGGCTACGCGGAATCGTGCCATCCATGCAGTAGTAGTCAGGGGATATTCGTCCGACAGCGGGGAATGCAGATTTTCGACCTTTCCACAATAAGGCGCGCTCCGCCTCACTTTGTGAGACACGTGTTGTGGTTGCGCCAAGCTCAATAAACAGCTGCTCAACCTCTGCAATCTGTTCTTGAACCTCCGCCTCGCTACCATCTAACTCACACAGCAGCAAAGCTTGGGCGTCAATTGGATAGCCTGCATGAGCAAATGCTTCGGCGGCTATGATGGCAGGGCTGTCCATCATCTCAAGTCCGGCTGGAATAATACCTTTGGCAATCACGCCGCCGACCGCATCCCCTGCGGTCTGAACATTGTCAAAAGCGGCCATAATGACCTGAGCCTTTTCAGGGCTAGGTAGCAGCTTGACCGTCACTTCAGTAATCACCCCAAGTAGACCTTCAGAGCCAGTAATCAGAGCCATCAAATCAAAGCCGTTGCTATCAAGACCTTCACTACCAATAGTAATGAGATCCCCCTCGACTGTGACCATCTCAACTTTTAATAAGTTATGAGTGGTCAGACCATATTTGAGACAATGGACGCCGCCTGAGTTTTCGGCGACGTTGCCACCGATGGAGCAGGCAATCTGTGAGGAGGGGTCTGGGCCATAATACAAGCCATATTGTCTAGCCGCCTCACTAATAGCAAGGTTACGGACACCTGGCTGCAAACGTGCGCTACGGGCAAGTGGATCAATATCAAGGATATGTTTAAATCGTGACAACACCAATAAGACGCCATCAGGGTTGGGCATTGCACCTGCACACAAACCCGTACCGGCACCGCGTGCGACCACAGGGATTTGATAGCGATAACAGATTCGCATTACCTCACAAACTTGCTCAACGGTTTTTGGGAGCACCGTAATGAGTGGCATATCGCAATATACCGATAAGCCATCACACTCAAAAGGCTTTTGAGTCTCCTCATCATTGATCACGTACTGAGGCTCAATAAAATCGCGAAATAGCTCTACTAAAGCAGCTTTATCAGGTCTTTGGCTCTGATTCATGGTGGCATTCCTTTGCTCACTAAATTGTCGACACTCACTGTATTATTATACAGATGACCTTAAGCTTATAATAAAAAGGGAAAGATTAGCTATCAATATATTAGCTAAAACTGAATAAAATGATATGTAATGTTTTGAATTAGTAGGAATTAAGCTTGTTTGCGGCTGTGTTGAATAAGCGAGCAGGGGCTGGCAGGGCTACAATAAACGCTGTAAATCCAGTACTGAAAATGGATAATCTAAGCGTTTTGTCGGTGTCAAGACGACGGGAATAGTCGTCGCAAAAGCCATCATAAGCGGCTCAGAGAAATCGGCAATATCGACAGGCTCGTAAGTAACGCGTTGCACCACTTGTAGCTGTGTTATCAGCTGTTCAGCAATATCACATAAATGACAACCTGAGGTGCCGAGTAGCCACCATTTGGTTATATTTTCAGGAGAACCAAGCTCAGGTTTTTCTTTAATCATATGAGCACGCAATGTGCTTATATTATTATTCTCGTACATAGCTACTCTCTTATATTAATCCTAAAGGCAAAGATTACAAATCCAACGTTCATTTTTGCTGATTTTTTACGTGTACTCATATGACATGATAAAGAAGTGGGGTAAATAATGACAGCGATTGTGAGATTAGGTAAGATGAGCTGCTATTTATAATTGCTGACCTATATTGCTAGGCTAAGCGCTCCTTACTTCCTCTAACTATCTTTTTAATCACTTGGACAACACGCATGACAAGTTTTGGCAAATTTATCAAACGACTCTTATTGGCATTGATGGTGTTGGTCGTCGCATTCCATGTGTTGGTTGCAGGGCTGTTATTAATTTGGAAAACGCAGCCGATTAATAACAGCATGTTTATGCTCACCCATCGTATTACGGGCGGTGATGTTAGCCAAACTTGGGTTGAATATGACGCGATTGCCAAATCTGCGAAGCAAGCGGCGATTGTTAGTGAGGATTCGACGTTTAGCCAGCATAACGGCTTTGATATGAAAGGCATTAAGGCGGCACAGAAAAAGAATGAAGCGACTGGCAAGATGTCGGCAGGCGGCTCAACCATCACTCAGCAATTGGCTAAAAATCTGTTTTTGACTTCGCATCGCTCTTATACGCGTAAAGCTGAAGAGGCTGTTCTCACCATAATGATTGAGACATTGTGGGATAAGCAACGAATTTTGACCGCGTATTTGAATGTAGCAGAGTTTGGCAATGGTATTTATGGTGTTGAAGCGGCAGCGCAGTATTATTTTGATAAATCAGCTGCTAATCTCAATCGTGATCAGTCAGCCTTATTGATTGCCATGCTAACCAATCCAAAATACTATGAAAGTCATCAAAGCGATAAACGCCTGCGTAATAAACAACGTATCATCAAAAAACGTATGAAAAATGCTGTATTGCCACAGTCTGCCTAAATGTAGCTAGAATTAACGGTAACAATAGAATAATACTTAAAAAGTATAGTATAAAAATGCTGATAGGATAAGATTGATATAAAAATGATAGCAGTTTGATAACAGTCATAGGAGTGGAGCGTGGTAGAGATGGATAATAAGCACAGTAATAGTGATAAGACCGCTGATGTTATTGAGACATATATTGATGCGAATAATGATGTCAATAGAGAGAGTGACACAGATAAAGTAGACGGTGCCATTAATACCAGTAATCCTCCTACCGATGAAAGCCTTATTAATCCGTATGGCAACCAAGTTTTAACCGAGATTGATTGGCAACGCTCAGAAGATGGCAATTATTCACCCAGCAGCTATATCAATCGTGACTTGTCTTTATTGCAGTTTCATCTGCGGGTCTTAGCACAAGCGGCAGATCCCCACCATCCTTTGCTTGAGCGTTTATTCTTTTTAATGATTTTTTCATCCAATATCGATGAGTTTTTTGAGATTCGCGTTGCTGGTATCATGCAAAAGCTCAATCTGGGAGATGTGTCGACCAGTGTACATGGTATGCGTCCTAGTGAAATTCTTAATGAAATATCAGCGGTGACTCATGATGCCATCGCTGAGCAATACCGTATTTTAAATGAAGATATCTTGCCGGCTCTGGCACTTGAGGATATTCGTTATTTAAAGCGCGATGAGTTGAATAGCGAGCAATCCGCATGGATGAAGCGCTATTTTACTGAGCAAGTATCGCCAGTATTGACACCTATTAGTATTGATCCTGCCCATCCATTCCCGCGCTTGGTGAATAAAAGCTTGAATTTTATTGCGACTTTAGAGGGCAAAGACGCCTTTGGTCGCGATATCAATTTGGCTATCGTACCCGCGCCGCGTAGCTTGCCGCGCGTGATTCGTCTGCCTGATGAATTGACTGGTGGCAAAGAGCACCATGTGATGCTATCAGCGATTATTCATGAGCATATCGGTGAGCTATTCCCTGGTATGAATGTCACCGGCTGTCATCAATTTAGGCTAACGCGTAATGCGGATTTGGACTTGGCAGATGATGTTGATGACATTGCCAAAGCCTTAGAAGGTGAGCTTGAAAACCGCCGCTTTGGTGATAAAGTGCGCCTTGAAGTCACTACTGAATGCCCAACGCCAATTAGTGATTATTTGCTTAATGAGTTTGAGCTGCATGACAACCAATTATACCGCGTCAATGGACCTGTCAACTTAACGCGGCTGCTTTTCGACTTCAATATTCCAGCCTTGCGTTATCAGCCCTTTACGCATGTGATACCAAAACCATTTCGCCGCGAAGTCGACAAGCTTGATAAAGCAACCAGTATGTTTGCTGCCATGCGTAAAGGCGATGTATTGGCGCATCATCCGTTCCATGCGTTTTCGCCGATTATTAATTTACTTTGGCAAGCTGCCAGTGATCCAAAAGTATTAGCGATTAAGCAAACGCTTTATCGTTCAGGCACCAATTCAGAAATTGTCAAAGCGCTAGCCGCAGCAGCACGTAATGGTAAAGAGGTGACAGCAGTCATTGAGTTACGCGCGCGTTTTGATGAAGCGTCTAATATTGCTGTTGCCAACTATCTGCAAGAGGCAGGGGCAGTAGTGGTCTACGGTATTGTTGGCTACAAAACCCACGCTAAACTCATGCTCATCGTGCGCCGCGAAGAGGGGAAAATGCGCCGTTATGTGCACTTAGGCACGGGTAATTATCACGCAGCAAATGCTAAAGTCTATACCGATTATGGATTATTCAGCGCGGATCCTGATATCTCAGAAGATGTCCACAAGATATTCCAAGAGCTGACCGGCATGGGTAAACCTGCTAATCTCAAAAAGCTATTGCATGCACCATTTACCTTGCATGATAAATTGATGAGCTTTATCGATGATGAGATTACTCATGCCAAGGCGGGCAAGCGCGCTCATATTATTGTTAAAGTAAACGCCTTAACCGAACGTCGTTTGATTGATAAACTATATGATGCGTCACAAGCAGGGGTCAAAATTGAACTGATTTTGCGCTCCATATGCTGTCTGCGTCCGCAAGTGAAAGGTCTGTCTGAGAATATCACCGTACGTTCTGTTATCGGTCGTTTTTTGGAGCATACTCGCATCTATTACTTCTATAATGATGGTGATGAGCGCTTGTACTGTGGCAGCGCCGATTGGATGGATCGTAATTTGTTCCACCGTGTAGAGGTAGCGTTTCCGATTGAAGATAAAAAATTGTCTAAGCAAATTTATCAAGATGGACTGTTGAGTTACCTCCAAGACAATAAGCAAGCGTGGACACTTAGCGGTGACGGTAACTGGCAACGAACCAAGCCAGCAGCGGATGAAGCGCCTCACATTGCTCAAGAGCATTTATTAAAGGTGATTAATCGTGTTGGCGAGCCGGTATAACTGTCTTGTTTATTAGCGGTTATTAAGTTGATTAATCTCATTTAGTATTTTTAATGTTATCCACTTTTTTCAACAAATATAACAGCCAAGCATAGGGATTACTCTGTGCTTGGTTTTTTTTGCCTACCAATTCTACTTTCTAGTTACAAACTGTCTGGTAAGCTCACACTTATTCACATATTTATACGGCAGTACACTGGAGAGCGTATCAAATTTATTCTTATAATTAGATAGATATAAAAATTCACTCTTATAACGTATCTCAATAAGAAAACAGGATTTCACCATGAGTCACACCAACAATAATAGCTCAGATAATAATAGCTCAGATATCAAAAAAGCCGCTGAGCAAGCAGACAGCCAGCAGATTGAGAGAAATTTAGAAAATGGCAAGCCAGTTGATGCACCAGAATCATTAACAGAAGAAGAGCAAACCTCTTTTATCAACGATGATTTGCGTACAGACAGATAGTTAGCAAAAAATTATTGAACTCCATACTAATAAAGTGAGGGAAATGCCATGTCACATGATAGTCAGTCAGACAATATTCAAACTAACAACATGCACCCAAATAATGAAAAGCCCGTATCCGTCAACGATCCAGCGAAGCTGCATCCAGATAATCCATCGGACAGTTATGAAGGTCGTAAGCATGAACCCGAAATTGATGGACCTCAGCAGGAGTCGCAGGAGACGGATGAGATATACGCTGACCCACGCAAAGAAGAAAATCTGCCTCCAGGTGGAAAAAATGTTGGCGATCTAAACGCCTATGATTTATCGCAAAAAGGCAATGAATAGTTTTTCATCGTCGTGACTCTCTTAACTCTCATATAAATGATCATTGTCAGATGTCTGGTAATGAAGAAATAACAAGAAAGATAAATTAAAAATAAGGATATTACGATGGAAACGAAAGATCCGGCATTAACTAAAACGCCTCTCAACAGTAACGATGGTCATATCGACAATATGCCTGCGCGCACGGTCGACACCAGCGCAGCTCATGATAGTACAGAAAAAAGCACCGAGACATTTCAAGAAACAGTCATTGGCACTAGATATGCGAGCGATGATATCGAGCATGGTGACCATACACATGAAGACATTCATCATAATAGTCATAACGTGATGTCTACCGATGATAGTATTGAAAATCATACCACTATTAATAAAGGAACAGATACGTTCCAAGAAAGTGTGGTAGGCTCAGAACATGTCAATGATGGCGATAATGCTGCCCGTCAGCCAGACCGCCGCGATCAAGAGGGCAATGCTTTTGATGATGGTATCAATGAACATACCACTATTGATCAAGGGGCTAAGAGCGAAGGCATAAACGATTTAAATCGCTATGCAAATATTGATAATGCTCAAACCCGTGTGTTAAATCCGGATGAAAAAGATTTTTAAAACATTTAGACAATTCGATAACTTGAAAAAGGTGCTGCAAGTAATGATGTACGATACGTCGCTTGCAACACCTTCTTTTGTTTTATCGATAACATAGTCGATTCAATTTAAAAAGTACACCGTACTGCTGGGATAAATTTTACGAAGCCTCTGGAGTGCGAAGCGCACAGCAAGCGAGAGAAATTTATCCCAGCATAATGCTATTCTGAGCGTAATTCTTTTATATTGAACTCAATATAGATTTAATAAATTAGAGAGCAATAGGGTCGCCGCTATGAAAGCGCAGCTCAGTATCTGGAGTTGATATCAGCTCTGCTTCTACTTCTTTAAAGAATGCCACACGCTCATCGATACTGTCATCAGACAATGACTGCGCCAGTGCCAAATAATCCTCAAAATGACGGCTTTCTGATTTTAATAAATAACGATAGTATTTTGCCAAACGCTCATCATTGATAACCTCAGAAAGTGCCGCAAAACGCTCACAAGAACGTGCCTCGATAAATGCACCAATAATCAGCACGTCTACCATTGCAGCGGGTTCATAAGTGCGCTTGTGTTTTAGCATGCCTTTGGCATAGCGTCCAGCACTTAGATATTTCCATGCTTGCCCGCGCTCATTCATAATGCCAAGCACTTGCTCATAGTGCAGCATTTCCTCACGTATCAATTGTGCCAATTTACGCTGTAAATCATAAGAGAACTCATAGCGAAAGATGAGATTCATCGCGGTACCGGCGGCCTTTTTTTCACAATTGGCATGGTCTTGAATAATCAGCGGTAAGTTATTAACAGCGGCGTTGACCCAAGCTTGTGAGGTTCGTGCGCCCAAGAAATCAAAAATAGGCGATAAATCTACCTTTAGTGGCATGCTGAGTTGGGTGATAGAAATGATATCAACGCTATCATTACTACTGCTATCTTCAGAATCTATTGCAGATTGACTCCCTACTGTAGTTGAAGGCTCAGATTGTAAGTTAGAAGTGGTTTTAGGTATGGATGTATTTTCTTGGTTTATGGTCATGGTTGGCTTAGACTTTATCGACGAGTGGATGAATAAAATAATGAAAAAAAGTAGATATATACGCGCTATATGTATTTAAACTCTTCAGACTACTTTGATATGATAGATAACTGTTACGCATAAATTAATATCGTAATGATTACTTACAGTTTATACTTATGAGTAACTCAGGAGGATAGGATAGTAAGATAATCGTTGCTAACGCATATGGTATATAGACTATCATTTATCTACAGCACAAGCATTTAGTTACTAAATGGAGTTTCCTTGTTTATTGCCTTATTTGGTAGTAGGATAATATTTTGCTTTTAACGTATTTTGTCTTACTATTGCTTGTCAGCTGATAGCAGGTAGCCAATAGTATATCAACTATCAATCGCGTCTCAAAATCTAAGGTTTATAGCCTATCTTTATGTAAAACCTATCTAGATAATACAACGTTAAACACCGCTCAAATAATGACAGCCGATGTAACGCAGCAGTAAATTTACTTGGCTTGTAGCTTATTTATTACTTTACAACCCTGCTTTATGCGCCCTTTTGCATGACTGTGTACATGGACGAGGTATGTTTGAGCAGCCCAGTATCAACAAATCTAACAAACAGATAAGGATAACAGTATGAGCCAGTCTTCTAATGCCAATCGCGTTCAAAAAGGCATTCTTGCCATTGATCAGCAGCTGTTCGATTTTATCGAAAATGAAGTGCTGCCGAAAGTCGGTATTGATTCAGACGGTTACTGGTCAGGTTTCGAAAAGGTCATCAAAGAGTTTACGCCACGTAATAAAGCACTGCTTGCAACGCGTGCTAAGATTCAAGGACAGATTGACCAATGGCACCTGCAACATCCTACCAAAAATGGCGATATTGATTATCCAGCGTACAAAGCATTTTTACAAGAAATTGGCTACCTGTTGCCAGAAGGCGAAGCGTTCAGTGTCAGCACAGAAAACGTCGATGATGAGATTGCCCGTATTGCAGGACCGCAGCTGGTAGTACCAGTACGTAATGCCCGCTATGCGTTGAACGCCAATAATGCGCGTTGGGGCAGCTTATATGATGCTTTATATGGCACCAATGTTATCAGTGATGAAAATGGTCAAGAAGCAAAAGGTGGCTACAATCCAACACGTGGCGCAGCCGTCGTCGCTTATGCCAAAAAATTCCTAGATGAAAACTTTGCCTTAGCATCAGACTCTTATAGCGATGTAACAGGTTTTAGAGTCGTTGATGGTAAGCTTGAAATTGCGCAAGGCGATAGCAGCGCGCAACTAAAAGATGCTGGACAGTTTGCAGGTTTTGTAGGCGACGCTGATAGTCCTAGCGCTGTGTTATTAAAGAACAATAACTTGCATGCTGAGATTCAAATTGATGGCAATCATCCAATCGGCAAAGATGATCCTGCACATATCAAAGACGTGTTATTAGAGTCGGCGCTGACTGCGATACAAGATTGTGAAGATTCCATCGCTGCTGTTGATGCAGAAGAGAAGGTTGAAGCGTATCGCAATTGGTTTGGCTTGATGAATGGCGATTTGCAAGAAACCTTTGAGAAAGGCGGCAAGACCCGTACGCGTAAACAGAATCCTGATCGCGAATATACTACGCCAGAGGGTGATACGCTGACCTTGCCAGGTCGCTCGCTTTTATTGCTACGTAACGTCGGACATCTCATGCAAAATCCATCGATTTTGGTAGATTTAGGCAATGGTCAAGAAGAAGTTTTCGAAGGTTTAATGGATGGTTTGATTACGCCTTTATTATCATTGAATGATTTAAAAGGTAAAACCGAGCTATCAAACTCACGTAAAGGTTCAATGTATATTGTTAAACCAAAAATGCATGGTCCTGATGAAGTGAAGATGGCGAATGACTTGTTTAACGCCTCAGAAGACCTACTGGGCTTAGAGCGTTATACGATAAAGATCGGAATTATGGATGAAGAACGCCGTATGACGGTCAACTTAAAAGAAGCCATTCGCCAAGCAAAAGAGCGTGTTATTTTCATCAATACTGGCTTCTTAGATCGCACAGGTGATGAGATGCACACCAGTATGAATGCAGGTCCATTTGTTCGCAAAGGCGATATGAAGTCGCAAACGTGGCTGCCTGCTTATGAGCAATGGAACGTCGATATCGGTCTTGAAGTAGGCTTACAAGGTCACGCGCAGATTGGTAAAGGCATGTGGGCGAAGCCTGACGAGATGAAAGAGATGATGGAAAGCAAAATCACCCATCCACAAGCAGGCGCTAGCACAGCTTGGGTACCATCACCAACGGGCGCTACTTTGCACAGCATGCATTACCATGAGGTCAATGTTGCCGACGTGCAAGACAGCTTAAAATCCCGTGAGCGTGCCAGCTTAGATGATATCTTGACCATTCCATTGGCTAAAGATAGCAACTGGACAGAAGAAGAAAAGCAGCAAGAGCTTGATAATAACGCTCAAGGTATCCTAGGTTATGTCGTACGCTGGGTAAACCAAGGCGTTGGCTGTTCTAAAGTACCAGATATCAATGATGTAGGTCTAATGGAAGACCGTGCAACCTTGCGTATCTCAAGTCAGCATATCGCTAACTGGTTGCATCACGGCGTGGTAAGCGAAGAGCAAGTCATGGATACCATGAAGCGCATGGCAAAAGTCGTCGATGAGCAAAATGCGGGCGATAATGGCTATCAGCCAATGGCCAATAACTTCGATAATTCTTACGCCTTTAAAGCTGCCTGCGATTTGGTCTTTAAAGGTCGTGAGCAGCCAAGTGGTTACACTGAGCCATTATTGCATCAAGCGCGTTTAGACTTAAAAGCCAATACGCATTGCTAATTCCTTATTTATAAAAGCCATTTTAGGGCTACTTATCCATGGTTAAGTAGTCCTTCAATACTTAGTATTACTCAAGCATATTTAAAGCAATGTATTTCTACTTTATTTATAAAAGTTACCCCTATTTGCCAATGGCAAGTAGGGGTATTTTTTTGTTTTTATCTAAATAATCATTAAACCTTAGATTAAATATGGGTTTAAGGATTTTTCGTCATCAAAGACTTAAAAATATGTTGCAAATTATGTCAAAGTTGTTATGCTTATACTCGAAGTATGAGTTTGGTAACGGATGTTACGCAGTAGGACGCATAAGACTTAAGTTTACATGGCAGTTACGTTGTTTAATCCCAGTCATGTGAGTCATGGTTTTTTATCTTACTGTAATAGAAATTCGCCACACTTGTTTCTGACTAATCTCGGTAGCCAGTTACACATTATATCTTTGAGGATTTGTGACGATACCAATATGGGCGCCAGCTAATAATAGCTTGCTCATTACTAAAATTGTAAAGTGGAGATACCCCCATGAAAAAACTACTTTTAGCTACAGCCGTTGCTGCTCTATCTGTTTCTGCAGCACAGGCAGCACCTACCGTTTATGGTAAAGTATTCGTTACTACTGATTACGTTAATGCTGAAATTGATGGTCAGAATATGGATAATAATAACAGAATTAATGAAGACAACGGTTCATTACAAGTTAATTCTAATATTTCACGTTTAGGCTTCAGAGGCTCTGAAGCGATAACGGCCAACACTGACGTAATTTACCAATTAGAGTACGGCGTTAAAGTTGATGATAGTGGTAGCGATAACATTGGCTTCAAAAGTCGTGATACTTATTTAGGTTTAAAAAATAAAGACTTCGGTGAATTCCGCTTTGGTCGTAACTACACAGTCATTGACTATATCAATAACGTATCAGTTAATGAAGGTTATTGGGATAATCTTGGCTCTAGTACTCTGAACAACAACGACAGCTTTGCTAATATTTTGACCCCGACCGTTGGTAACCGTATCAATAATTCAATCGTTTGGAAAGCGCCTAAATACAATGACCTACCATTAGCGCTTGCGCTGATGTATGGTGCTGATGAAGACTTTATATCTGAGAGTGATCGTGACGCAGGCTATGGT
This sequence comes from Psychrobacter sp. LFX-11D, assembly GCF_904846475.1. Taxonomy (NCBI): domain Bacteria; kingdom Pseudomonadati; phylum Pseudomonadota; class Gammaproteobacteria; order Moraxellales; family Moraxellaceae; genus Psychrobacter; species Psychrobacter sp. LFX-11D. The sequence goes on along the minus strand of NZ_CAJHAV010000003.1, from coordinate 11,336 downwards.
GCCTCATTGATGTTTGATCCAGGTACAGGCATTACCGCTGGTATTGCTTATGAGCAAGACATGAGTGTTAGTGGTGATATTATCCGTGGCAGTGCTAGCGTCGATTTAGGTAAATATATCGCAGCTCCTGTAAAGTTAGGCGTTCTATATCAAGAAGCTGACTATGCCGGTACTACTACTGCAACAGAGGACGGTTTAGTGGTGAGTGCTGAAATGGGTCTTTCGAATTTTGCCCGTCCAGCCTCTGTTTATATTCAGTATGACAAAACCGACAATATCAGTGGTCTTGAGAATAATGACTCAAATCAAGTCGTTGTAGGTGGCAAATATGCGTTTAAAAATAATATGATCGCTCATGCCTATGCTGGTCTAAATTCAGCGGAATTAAACAATGGTCGTTTTGGTTCGAGAGACGAAGACGGCAATGTTAATGAAATCGACTTACGTGGTGATATTGATGTACTCGCTATCGGTGGTGGTCTAGAGTACTTATTCTAATCTAACCATTAGAATCTAAATAAAAAACTCATCCTTCGGGGTGGGTTTTTTTGTTTTGTAATCAATACTGTGTCTTGAACAACAGCGTGTCTTAAATAACAGAATCCGTAAAATTAATAATAACATTTGTGTAAACTTTGGTTTTTTCATCTTACTGTAATATTTGCTTGGTAAAGTTATGTCTAAGCAGTTCTTATGGCTCGCTATATATATGGTTTCGAAGGTATAGGACCTTGCCATTATATATCTAATGATCTTAGACCATTTATCACTCAAATCGTAAAGTGGAGATATCCTTTGAAAAAATTACTTTTAGCCACAGCCGTCGCTGCACTTTCAGTTTCTGCTGCCCATGCTGCTCCAACTGTATATGGTAAAGCATTTTTAACCTTAGATTATGTTAGTACAGACTACGATGCAGCTAACAAGACAGATGAAGATACATTTAAACTTAACTCTAATCAATCACGTATCGGTTTTAAAGGTGACGACGATTTAACTGATACCACTAAATTAGTCTATCAATTGGAATATGGTATTGATGTTGATGACGATAGCCAACAGTTTAGATCACGTAATACTTATGTAGGCTTAGCCCACAACACTTTAGGTACTGTACTAGCGGGACGCCATGATACCCCATTGAAACTTGCACAAAACAAAGTTGACGTGTTTAATGATAGCTTATTTGATATTAAAAATGCGGGTGTTTCAGGTGAATACCGTGCTAACAATATGGTGGCCTATCAATCACCTGTTATTGTCGGTATGCCAGTGAGTTTTATGGCAGCTACCGCATTATCAGAAACTGATGCCGACGGTGATATTCTCGTTTCCGCAGCATCTGATACGAAGCCTGCAGTCTATCGTGATAGAAAAGTAAAAGATAACGGTTATTCTGCTTTATTAGCCTATGACAAAAATGGTGTTTATCTAGCCGGTGCTTATGACAAAGACATGGGTGCTAACAATGTAAATACTGGCGTGATTGATAATACGTGGCGTTTGGTTGCTGGTTTAGATATGGGCAAAATGAATATGGTTTCGGGCTTAACTTTAGGTGCTCTATACCAACAAAGCCAATACTACGATAATTATAGCATCGTTAACAACAACCGCGTTAACAAAGCCAGTGAAGATGAAAAATCTTGGCTAATTAGTGGTAAATATAAAGTTGGTGCAACACCTTGGGCAGTTAAAGCACAGTATGTTAATACCACTGACGAAAAAGGCGTAAAAGATGCTGATGTAAATGAAATCGCAGTTGGTGGAGAATATGCATTCAATAAAGCGACCACGGGTCATATTTATGCAGGGCAAATCAGCCGTGACAATAACAAAGATGACTTGATTGTAGGTACGGGTATTGAATACAAATTCTAATCTAAACATTAGAAAACGTATTATAAAAAACTCATCCTTCGGGGTGAGTTTTTTTGTTGTGACCTTTTTAAAGCCGCAGTGGGTTATAATAGCTACGTATTTACGATGATTACGCACTTATGACAATTAAGCGTTAAAAACTGAGTGTTTTAAAGAGTTTGTGCTTTTGCCCTATATTTTGTAGCGTATTTTTAGTAAAATCCTTCTTTACCAATTACCGACAGAGTACTATGACCAAGTTTATATTTGTGACCGGTGGGGTAGTGTCCTCACTAGGAAAAGGTATTACCGCAGCCTCTCTTGCCGCAGTCCTTGAAGCACGTGGCGTGAGCGTGACGATGACCAAAATGGATCCGTATATCAACGTCGATCCAGGTACGATGAGTCCGTTCCAGCATGGCGAAGTGTTCGTCACCGAAGATGGCGCTGAGACCGATTTGGACTTGGGCTATTATGAGCGCTTCTTACGCCACTCTAAGATGAGTAAGAGCAACAACTTCACCAGTGGTCGTATCTATCAAAACGTTTTGAATAAAGAGCGCCGCGGTGAATATTTGGGTGGTACGGTACAGGTGATTCCGCATATCACTGATGAAATCAAAAGTAAAATTCTTGCCAGTGGCGAAGGCTATGATATCGCCATTATCGAGATTGGCGGTACGGTCGGTGATATCGAGTCACTTCCTTTTATGGAAGCGGTACGCCAAATGCAAGTAGAGCTTGGACGCAATCGCGCTATGCTCATGCATCTAACGCTGGTGCCTTATATCGCTAGTGCAGGTGAAACCAAAACCAAACCTACCCAGCATTCGGTAAAAGAGTTACGTTCTATCGGTCTGCAGCCAGATATCTTGATCTGCCGCTCTGACCACCATATCTCGCAAGACAACCGCCGCAAGATTGCGCTGTTTACCAATGTCGAAGAGCGCGCAGTCATCATGTGTGAAGATGCCCAAAGCATCTATCAAATCCCGCGCACCCTACATGAGCAAGATCTTGACGATCTCATCTGTGAGCGTTTTGGTCTTGACGTCCCTGAAGCGGATTTGAGCGATTGGGACAAAGTGGTCGAAGCCCAGCTCAACCCTCAAGCGGTAGTGACGGTTGCGATGGTCGGCAAATATGTCGAGTTACCAGACGCTTATAAGTCGATCAACGAAGCGTTGCTACATGCCGGTATCGTGCATCAGTCAGATGTCAAAATTGACTATATCGATGCTGAGCTGTTAGAAACCGATGATGCTTTATTTGCTCGTCTAAACGATGCCGATGCTATTTTAGTACCGGGCGGTTTTGGTGAGCGCGGTACCAATGGCAAAATGAAAGCCATTACTTACGCGCGCGAAAATAACGTACCTTATCTGGGCATCTGTCTTGGTATGCAATTGGCTGTGATTGAATATGCGCGTAATGTGCTGCATATCGATGCCAATTCTTCTGAGTTCCATCGTACGGCGGCTGAACCTATCATCGGTTTGATTACCGAGTGGTTGGATGAGCGCGGCGAATTGCAGATTCGTAGCGATGATTCAGACCTCGGTGGCACCATGCGTTTAGGTGCACAGCAAGCGGAACTGGTTGCTGGTAGTAAGCTTGCCCAAATCTATGGCTCTACCAATATCACTGAGCGTCATCGCCATCGTTATGAGATGAACAATCGTTATATTGAGCCATTAGAGCAAGCAGGAATGACGGTATCAGGTTATTCTGCTAAGCAGCACCTAGTTGAGTCAGTTGAACTTGCTGATCATCCATGGTTTGTTGCGGTACAGTTCCATCCAGAATTTACCAGCTCGCCACGCGGTGGTCATCCATTGTTCAATAGCTTTGTAAAAGCGGCGAAGAATTATAGTGAAGCGAAATAATGGTTAAGTTATAAGTGCTTTTGATATAAAAAGACTGATCTTCGGATTGGTCTTTTTTTTGGCTGATTTTTTGGCAGTGGTTTGCATGCTGATTTTTCTAATGGTTTACGGCTAATTACGCTTATAGCCTTTTTTTAATTGACCTATCGGTTACAATAAGAGATAACAATAAAGAGGATACCTACTCAATGGAAAACCTACTAACCGCGCAGTCGCATATTCAACTTAATACACCTGATAATAAAAACATCAGTATCGGTAATGATCAGCCGTTTGTCTTATTCGGTGGCATGAATGTTTTAGAGTCTAAAGAGATGGCATTTGAGATTGCTGAGCAGTATGTCGATATTTGCCAGCGTTTGGGTATCGGCTACGTGTTTAAAGCCAGTTTTGATAAGGCCAATCGCTCAAGTCTGACCTCGTATCGTGGTCCGGGGCTAGAGAAAGGTATCGATTGGCTTGGGCAAATCAAAGAAAAATTCCAAGTACCGATTATTACGGATGTCCACGAACCTTATCAAGCGGCACCAGTCGCTGAAGTAGCTGATATTATCCAGTTGCCTGCGTTTTTATCGCGTCAAACAGATTTGGTGCATGCGATGGCGAAGACGGATGCGATTATTAATATCAAAAAAGCCCAGTTTTTAGCGCCGCATGAGATGCGTCATATCGTCAATAAATGTCTTGAGGGCGGCAATGACAAGCTGATACTGTGTGAGCGCGGTAGTGCCTTTGGTTATAATAACCTAGTGGTTGATATGCTGGGTTTTGATACCATGAAGCAGATGGAGATACCAGTGTTCTTTGATGTGACGCATAGTTTGCAGCAGCCAGGCGGCCGTAGTGATAGTGCAGGTGGTCGCCGTGAGCAGATCACCACGCTGGCACGTGCTGGCATGGCAACAGGGATTGCAGGATTGTTTTTAGAGGCGCATCCAAATCCAGAAGTGGCAAAATGTGATGGTCCGTGTGCGCTACGTATGAGCCAATTAGAGCCGTTCTTACGCCAGCTTAAACAGCTTGATGACTTGGTCAAAGGCTTTGAGACCTTGGATACTCATTAATATCATAAGTAATGTGAGGATAAGACAGTGGCGATTAAAGTGGCACAAGTAAGCATTGAAAACATCAGTGATTCAGAAGGTTTAGATAGCGTCATGACCGCTTTGAAGAATATAACGGGCGTCACGGCTATTGAGTTAGATGCTAACAGTCGTATGGCGTTGGTGCGTTATGATGATACCAAAACCAGTATCCATGCCTTTACTGCTGCGATTAGTATGGTCGATTATGTCACTCAACCATTTCCTATCGATGCCCCGCAAAATCCACGTTATCATGATTAGATTTATAAAAGTATAACCAAACTGACTTGTGGTCAACGCCAATAGCTCTTATGCTGGTCTTGGCTATTTTAATAAAGTCTTATACCATTAAAGTATACAAACCATTTATTCACAGATAACAATAAGGAGCCTCTCATGGCAAACCAAACCCGTATTATTAAAATTGATGGCATGACTTGTGGTGGCTGTGTGGCAAGTGTCCATAACGCCACCGCTGATATTGATGGTTTAGATGACATCAGTATCGAGCTTGCAGACAATCAAGCGACAGTCACCTTTGATGATAGCAAAACCAGTGCAGAGACGATTGCTGCTGCTATTGATGACGCAGGCTTTGATGCCACTGTTACCAACGCTTAATTTTATGCTTTGTTATAAACAAACCAGCTATTGTGGCTGGTTTTTTAATGGTGAAAAACTATGGCTATCGGAGTAGTGTTCTCAGATCTCTTATTTCTGCAACATGTCCTTTTAATCTGAAATAATTGGTCGGCTGAAATAGTTGAATTGGCGCTAATCATGACCATTTAATATATAGGTTGATACACTAAGATGACTACTATTTAGATGCTCTGAAAAACAATATGATATTAATCTTTAGAATGTACTGCTTGTTTGATTTGGATTTTTATTCCTCCACTGATAGATTTTTATAGCTCATACAAATTTATAAACGCCATAACGAGTTTTATTTATGAATGATTCTACCCGTACCAATACGCATAATTCTTACGATGTTGAGACTGATATTCAGTCTAATACCCCGCTTACGCCGCAGCGTGCGCACTTGCAGCTGGCGATAGAGGGTATGACGTGTCAGGCCTGTGCATCACGGATTGAAAAGGTTTTGAATAAAAAGCCATCAGTCTATGAGGTCAGCGTGAACTTCGCAGGCGAGACCGCCAATGTGGATTATGATCCGACACAGACGACGGCAGAGCAGGTGACGGAATGGGTCAACAAAACGGGTTTTGTCGCCAATTTACAGGCGGCTGATAGCTTGTTTGCTCAAAAAGATGACGATGCGAGCACTCAGTATCCATGGCGTTTGATTGGACTATGGGTCTGTTTGGTGCCGTTTTTAGTTGGTATGGCTGGCATGCTCTTTGGGCAGGGTATGGCATGGATGCCGCCGATTTGGATGCAATTCATATTAGCGACCATTGTACAGTTTGGATTTGCATTGCCGTTTTATAAAAGTGCTTGGGCGTCTATTAGAGGCGGTCTTGCCAATATGGACGTACTGGTCGTCATCGGTACGGTAACCATTTGGGCATATTCAACGTATCTGTGGCTGACCCATGGTGATGGTAGCTTAAATAGTCTGTTGCAAAGTGGGCATACTGGTGGTCATGGTGCGAGTGGCAGTCCTGCGGTATATTTTGAAGCAGGCGTGATGGTCATTGCTTTTGTGCGCACCGGTAAATATCTTGAAGAGCGCACTAAAAAGCACAGTCTGAATAGTATTGATTTACTATTATCGCTGACACCAGACGAAGTTGAGCAACAGCAGCCAAATGGTGAGTTTAAAAATATCGCTCTCAAAGAGGTACAAGTAGGTGATATCTTGCGTGCCAAACAAGGTAGCCGCGTTGCAACCGATGGGACGGTCATCGATGGTGCTGGCTGGTGTGTCGAAAGTCATTTAACCGGTGAGTCAGTACCGCTTAAGAAAGAAGTAGGCGATGGATTATTAGCGGGTGCCTTGGTCGAAAACGGTAGCTTGTTATATCGCGTCAATGCCAAGGGTAGCGATACTAAACTTGGTGATATGGTACAAGCCCTCAGCGATGCCCAAGGCTCAAAAGCCAATTTGGCACGCCTTGCTGATAGAGTCACTGCGGTCTTTGTGCCCGTTGTGGTAGTAATTGCACTGGTTACCTTTGGTGTGACGTGGTGGCTAACCGGTATGCTCGATACGGCTTTGATGCACGCAGTATCTGTATTGGTCATTGCTTGTCCATGTGCGCTTGGTTTGGCGACACCAGCCGCAATCATGGCAGGTATGGGCGTGGCTGCGCGTCACGGTGTTTGGTTTAAAGATGCGCAAAGCCTAGAAGCGGCAGGCAATATCGATACAGTAGTGCTCGATAAGACGGGTACCTTAACCATTGGCAAACCGACCATCGTCGATGAAGTTATGGTTGATAAATCAATAGCGGTTGATGATGTACTACAGATTGCCGCAAGTATTGAAGTACATGCCAGTCATCCGCTTGCAACTGCTTTGGTCAATGCAGCGACAGCACGTGGTTTATCCTTATTCGATGTGTCTGATATCAGCGTTATCAAAGGCGCAGGTATACAGGCAAATATTGAAAGCTTAGGTGTGGTAAAGGTTGGCACAGCAGAGTTTGCCAATCTTGTATTGCCTAAACTGATGCCAAAGGTATGGCAAATTGCCAGTACTGTTGCGATTAGTATTAACGATGAAGCACTAGGCGCATTTGCATTAGCAGATGACTTAAAATCAGATACGCCGCAAGCGATTACTGCGCTACAAGATGCGGGTATTAATGTCATTTTGATGAGCGGTGATAAACAATCCGTCGTCGATCACGTTGCCGGACAGCTTGGGATCGAAAAAGCGTATGGCAAGATGAGTCCACGTGATAAGGCCAGCCAAATTGCTCTACTGCAAACAGCGGGTCATAAAGTCGCTATGGCAGGAGATGGGGTCAATGATGCACCAGCGATGGCAACTGCTGATGCCAGCTTTGCCATGTTTGAAGGCACGGATGTCGCCCAACATAGTGCCTCTGCGCGCTTGATGGGTGAGTCGCTGATGCATATCGACGCAGCGCAAAAAATTGCGAATGCCACGCTGCGTAATATCAAACAAAATTTGTTTTTTGCCTTTATCTATAATTGCCTTGGTATTCCGCTCGCTGCTTTTGGCTTTTTGAATCCTATGATTGCCGCTGCTGCTATGGCACTTAGCTCGATTTCAGTGTTGATGAATGCGCTGCGTTTAACGCGTTTTAAGACAAAGGTTGAGCTCAATAATACCGTATCAGACTCCCACACTAAAGCAGATCGTCTAACAAAAGCGTAAGAGTTATATGACGTTTGATATCATAGGTACTGAGATAAATTGATAGCGGCTCATTTAACTATTGATTAGCGATTTTATGACCGTCTGTTGCTTTAAGATAAGGGAAGTTTGGCAAAATTTATGCTATGATACCAAGCACTATAGCTAATGGTTAAGGGATGAAATAAACCTTTGATTACGTTTAAAATGAGCCGATTGTATTAATCACTAAAGCTTTTTTTGCGCATTACTATACGATATTCTGCTTTATCTTTTTTGTATTCTAGTTGCCGTTATTTATCTCATAAACTTGGCATGACCAAAGGAATTAACAGACATTATGTACGCTGAAGAAACCAACAACGTCACCGCAATTAAAGACATTCGCGCTCGTGAGATTTTAGACTCGCGTGGTAACCCAACGATTGAAGCTGATGTGATTTTAGCTGATGGCACTATTGGCCGTGCTGCTGCTCCAAGCGGCGCATCGACTGGCTCACGTGAGGCGCTTGAGCTACGTGATGGCGATCAAAGCCGCTATATGGGTAAAGGTGTCAAAAAGGCGGTAGCTAACGTCAATAGCCAAATCCGCAGTGCTTTGATGGACAAAGATGTTACTGCTCAGCAAGCCATTGATGATGCAATGATTGCGCTAGACGGTACAGAAAACAAAGACAATCTTGGTGCCAATGCCATACTTGCGGTTTCACTTGCGGTTGCTAAAGCGGCTGCTAAGTCACAGAGTCTGCCATTACATCAGTATATCGCTGATCTGCGCAACCAGACGTCGCTGACGATGCCTGTACCGATGATGAATATCATTAATGGTGGCGAGCACGCGGACAATACCGTCGATATTCAAGAGTTTATGATTGAGCCGGTTGGTTTTAGCAGCTTCTCAGAAGCATTACGTGCTGGTACTGAAATCTTTCATAGCTTAAAGTCTGTTTTAAAGTCGCAAGGCTTGAATACTGCTGTTGGTGATGAAGGCGGCTTTGCGCCAAATCTTCGCAGCAACGAAGAAGCTATTACCGTTATCATGCAAGCCATTGAGCAAGTAGGCTACACAGCTGGTAAAGATATTCACTTAGCTTTAGATTGTGCTGCTACTGAGTTCTATAAAAATGGCAAATACGTCTTGGCAGGCGAGGGCAACAAATCTTTTGATAGCCAAGGGTTCTCAGATTATTTAGTGGGTCTTGCGCGTCAATATCCTATTATCTCTATCGAAGATGGTCTTGATGAGTCAGATTGGGATGGCTGGAAATACCTAACTGAGCAAATCGGTGATAAGGTACAGTTGGTCGGTGATGATTTGTTTGTCACCAACCCTGCTATCTTGCAAGAAGGGATTGATAAGAAAATTGCCAATGCGATTTTGATTAAGTTTAATCAAATCGGCACCTTATCAGAAACGCTAGATGCGATTTATCTGGCGAAGAAAAACGGTTATGCGACGGTTATTTCGCATCGTTCAGGCGAAACGGAAGACAGCACCATTGCTGATTTAGCGGTAGGTACTGCGGCTGGTCAAATAAAAACTGGCTCATTATGCCGCTCAGATCGCGTTGCAAAATACAATCAACTACTACGTATTGAGCAGCAAGTACGTGCAAGCTATCGTGGTCGCGAAGAGTTTATCGGATTACGTGGTTAATAAGCCAAAATTGTCGCTTACGCTGGGCGATATATAAATATATCGCTCAGCAAGTTTATATTCTCTTTATATCGTTTGGCGTTATTATATTATGAAATACTTTAGCCAATTTATACTACTTGCGTTAGCCGTTGCCGTGCTGTCAGGACTGCAATATCAGTATTGGCTAGGTGAAAATGGTCGCGTCGAGCACAATAAGCTTCTGACTGAAGTGGATGAGCAGCAGCGCTTAAATGACAACCAAGTCTCAGCAAATAACTTACTGCGTACCGATGTTAATGATCTAAAGACTGGTCTCGAAGCGGTAGAGGAGCATGCTCGTTTGGATTTGGGTTTGATTAAGCCAAATGAGACTTTTGTACAAGTATCAACCGCGCCTACTACTCATAGTCGTTATTGATTCATAGTCGTTATTGATTTTGACGTACAGTCGGTATTGATTCTAAAGTCGTTGCAATGAGCTATTATTGATAATAATAGTTTTTTTTCATTTTTATACCTCTTAATTCCCATTTTTCTCTTATCCTATTTTCATGGAATCAACCCATGAGTACTGCCTTATGAATACCACTCCTAATATCCATGCCATGATCGTTGCTGCTGGACGCGGTAGTCGCTTTGGCGCGTCTATTGCTAAACAATATACCTTACTGCAAGGTCAAACCTTATTACAGCATAGTGTGGCACGTCTGGCTGAGAGTAATTATATTGATCAATGTCTATTGGTTGTGGCTCAAGATGATAGAACTGCCCAGACACTGAGCTTTGCGCTTCCTATCTATTATGCTATTGGCGGTACTGAACGTTGGCAATCGGTGCAGGCAGGAGTCGAGGCAATGATTAATGCGGGCGCAGATGAGTCGGATTTGGTTGTGATCCATGATGCAGCTCGTCCTGCAGTGCCAACGCATGATATTGATGCCGTCATTCAAGCAGCGATGCTAGAGCCTTATGGTGCTATTTTAGCGACACCGGTTGCTGATACCCTAAAACAGTCTTATATAGCATCTAACACACTATCAACGCCAGCATATGAAACTCCACTATCTCTTCAGCAACTGAATACTCAGCCGGAGATTGCTAATCGTCAAAGCGGTTATGACACGCTTCATACTTATGCTCAAAAAACCATTGATCGCAGCTATATGTGGCAGGCACAAACACCGCAAGTATTTAGGCTTGGACAATTGCAACAAGTCTTGAACTATGTCACTGAGCATAATCTGGCTATTACTGACGAAGCCAGTGCTTTTGAGCATTTACAACTGCCAATTCGATTGGTAACAGGCAGCCGTCAAAACATCAAACTGACTTATCCTGATGATATTATTTTACTGACAGCCATTCTCAAGGCTCAATTCGTCTCTAGCTCATAAAATTCTTATCACACTCTGCTTTCTGTATTTTTTAACTTTATAAATTTTATATAGATTTTTTATTCTGTCATAAAAATGTCGAATATTCATTGTATCTATCTCTGTAAGGCTTATGTCGCAAGCTTTATAGCTAGTATTAAATTTGAGACATGAAATTATATTCATAAATTTTTATTA